>CAYSKU010000074.1:0-11087 GCA_964431775.1 uncultured Ruminococcus sp.
GGCGGTGCTTCGCAGGTACAGCCTCGGGAATGCACAGAAAAAGCTATTTCGTCTCGGCGACCTCGTGCTGAACACCGAGGAGCATACCGTCGGCATCGGGGGAGAGCGTATCGCGCTGACCTATAAGGAATACGAGCTTCTTCTCATGTTCATGTCAAGCCCGGGAGTGGCGTTTACGAGGGAGCAGCTCTTTTTGCGCGTCTGGGGAGAGGATTACCTCGGTGAGACGAGAACTCTCGATATGCACATACGCACCCTTCGACAGAAGCTCGGTGACTACGGCTCACACATAGAGACCGTCCGAAACGTCGGCTATAGGTGGGAGGCGGAAGGATGACCGTCAAGATATTTCGCTCGATAATGGCGGCGGTCGGAGGTGTGCTCATCGCAAGTCTTTTGGTGATCTTCGGCTTTCTTTACGAATATTTCGGTGGCGTACAGAAGAAACAGCTCGAAAACGAGCTTGAGCTGGCAGCTGTCGGAGTTGAGAGGGCAGGAGAGGGCTACCTGTGCAGTCTCGAAACGGACAGTCGTCTTACGTGGATAGCCGCAGACGGCTCGGTGCTTTACGACGATACCGCCGACACCGACGGAATGGAGAACCACAGTGACCGTCCGGAGATACGTGAGGCTATGACGAGCGGAAGCGGAAGCAGCGAACGCTATTCCGACACCCTGCTCACGAAGAACGTATATTACGCAAAGAGGCTGACCGACGGCTCGGTGCTTAGGATATCGATAAGTCAGGCGAGCGTGGCGGTGCTTGCACTCGGCGTACTACAGCCGCTCTGTACGGTGCTGCTCGTTGCGCTGATATTCGCGTTCGTGCTTGCGGACAGGCTGTCGAAGCGTATAGTCGAGCCGCTCAACACCCTCGACCTCGACCATCCGACCGAGAACGACACCTACGAGGAGCTGTCTCCGCTCCTGCGCCGTATCGACAGACTGCACGGTCAGATAGATTCACAGCTCTGTACGCTCCGTCAAAAGAGGGACGAATTCGCAAAGGTCACGGAGTGCATGAACGAGGGTCTCGTGCTTCTTGACGAGCGCGGACACGTGCTGAGTCTCAATCCGTCAGCCAAAAGGCTCCTTCACGCCGGAGAATTCGACATAGGAAAGGATATCCTCGTCATCGAGCGAAGTCGTGAGCTTGAGGAAGCGATAGCTGAGGCTACGCACTCCGGACACGCCGAGCTCGAGCTATCGAGAGATGGTCGGATGTATCAACTCGATATAAGTCGTATCGAATCGGAGGGGAAGACCGTTGGAGTAGTACTTCTAAGCTTTGACACGACCGAGCGAGCGGAGGCGGAGCGAAGTCGGCGCGAGTTCACGGCGAACGTATCGCACGAGCTGAAGACGCCGCTTACCGCCATTCTCGGGAGCAGTGAGCTGTTGCAGGCAGGGCTGGTCAAAGATGAGGACATACCGCGCTTTGCGGGTCACATACATTCGGAGGCGGCGCGACTTCTCACGCTGATCGAGGACATAATACGTCTGTCGCAGCTTGACGAGGGTGGAGGTCTGCCGACCGAGGAGGTCGAGCTTTCGGAGGTCGTGCGTGACGTTGTGGCACAGCTCTCTCCAAAGGCGGCGGAGCATAACGTTACAATTGACGTACAAGCAGGGCCATGCGTACTCAGCGGAGTACCGAGGCTGTTTCAGGAGATCGTGTATAACCTTACGGAGAACGCGATAAAGTACAACGTAGATGGAGGGTCTGTACATATTGGCGTAACGGGGGAGGGGGTACTTACCGTAGCCGACACGGGGGTCGGGATACCGTCCGAGCATCAGGGGAGGGTATTCGAACGCTTTTATCGAGTTGACAAAAGTCACAGTCGAGCGATCGGCGGCACGGGACTTGGTCTATCGATAGTGAAGCACGCGGCGGCACATCTTGGTGCGACCGTAGACCTGCAAAGCTCTGTAGGGCGCGGAACCACCGTGACCGTGAGATTTGTCGCAGCCTGAGGTTGCGCGTATGGATCGGCATTCGTGAAGCTGAAATTGAAAGAGATACCACGACAATTTTATTGATGCAGGGTCGTGAAGATCTTGTCAAACGTTATTAGCCCCCTCCGGGAGGTAGAGCGCGTTATGATAAATTTGCACCAATAATATTGTCGTGGGTCATCTTAAAATTCAAGCTGAAATAACGCCGATGACTGCTTGGCGGCTCAGCCGCCCAAAATTTTTTGGGGGGGTATTTTTCGTTCGTGTTTTTTGTGGTATAATAGTATCAGCGTCCGGAGGGCTTCGCCGCTTCGGACGTGAAAGTCCAATTAGACAAAAGGAGAACTTACCTATGTCGGAAAAATTATGGAGAAACCGTCCCGATTTTATTCCCGTACTCGGGCATCGCGGAATATGCGCGAGATATCCCGAAAACACACTGGTATCCTTTGAGGCGGCGATCAAGCTCGGCTGCGATCTGATCGAGTTCGATATCAACATCACCGCAGACGGTGTGCCGGTGGTCATCCACGACAATACCATCGACCGAACCTGCAACGGACACACGGGTGCGGTGCGTGACTATACTCTTGCGGAGCTGAAGACGTTTGATTTCAGCACGCCGAGGTTCGCCTCCGAATTTGCCGGAGTGACGATACCGACACTTCGCGAGGTACTGGAGCTTGGCGCGATGAAGGACACGCTCTGCTACAATATCGAGATAAAGGACTACACGGAGGAATGCGTTGACAAGACCATCGAGCTTGTACGTGAGTACGGCATCGCCGACAGGACGGTCATTGCAAGCTTCAGCACCGAGGTGCTTCTGTATACGCAGAAGACCTACCCCGAGATGCGTACACAGGGCTTCCCTCCGAGGATACTTCCCAATGCACCCATCGAGCTGTTCGACCGTATGTACGGCATGGGCATTCCGGTAACGTGGGACGGCTGTACGGACGAGCAGATAGACGAGGACGTTCGGTTCTGCCGTGAGCATGACATACTTCCGTGGCTGTTCTGCGCCGATACGGAGGAGACCGTGCTGAGATGCGTAAAGCATGACTGCGCGAATATAACCGGCAACGACCCCGAGGTCGCTTTGACCGTCCTCCGCCGTCTCGGAATGCACGAATGATGTCGGGTCGGCTGAGCCGACAGGCGGTCATCGGGTCGCCTGAGGCGACAGGCATGGATCGGCACACTTTAAGTCTAAGTCGTAAGATAACCCACGACAATTTTATTTGTGCAGACTTGGTCTACAGACTTTTTGTAAAGTCTAAACTTTACGTAATTTTATAGGAAAGGGAACGCCTCGGCGTTCCCTACCTTTTTTATTACGTGCAGTCTGCATAAGACAAGCTGTCAGCAGACCGCTCCTGCACAAACTCCATTGTCGTGGGTTGTCGTGCGACCTCGACTTCACGTGCGCCGATTCATGCTTGCCGCCTCAGCCGCCCCTGCACTAAATAAAATTGTCGTGGGTTGTCGTGCGACCTCGACTTCACGAACGCCGATGACTGCTTGGCGGCTCAGCCGCCCCGATTCATGCTTGGCGGCTCAGCCGCCTCACGCCGCCTCAGGCTGCGCCGACGGTGATGACGGCGGTCTCGGCGATCTTCTCCATGAGTGCCTGCCAAAGTATGGTGGAACGGATGGTGTCCTCTCCGTAATACGAAATAAGCTCGTCGCTTGTCGTGCCGTAATAATTTGCGAAGAACTCGATACCCTCGGCGTACTCCTCCTCGGTCGGCTCAACGCCCAGCTCCTTGATGAGCTGATACATGACGAGATCCTCCTTGACGTAGCTCTGACATTCGGTGTAAAGCTCGTCGTCCGTCATTCCGGCGTAGGAGGAGAGAAACTCCGCGTAGCCCATGCCGTAGTATTCGGCGTAATCCTCGTACATGACGCGGCGTTCGCTGTATACCCTATCGACCTCCTCGGTCGGGTAGGCGAGTATCTCCGCGTTAGCCACGACAGTTGTCCAAAGGTCGGAATACATCGTGCTTTCGACGTAGTACGCCTTCTGCGCCTCGACCGTGTCGCGGTACAGTATGCGGAACTCCTCGACGTTGTTGTAGGAGAACGTTTCGCGGACGAACTCGTCGGTCAGCTCGGGAACGATCTCCTTCGAACCCTGGATGTAGTGGATGGTGCAGACGAACGTGACCTCACGACCGGCAAGGTCGGCGTTGAAGTAGTCCTCGGGGAAGGTGACGTCGAAGTCGAACTCCACGCCCGGGGTCTGCCCGATGAACGCCTCGGCGAAGCCGGCGATATAGCCGGAGTCACCGGAGGCGACGATAGTCTGCTCCGTTCCCGTGCCTCCCTCGAACGCCACGCCGTCAAGGTATCCGGCGAAGTCCGCAAGGATGGTCTCGCCCTCCTCGACGGGGCGGTCGGTTATGGTCTCGTAGGTCGCGTAGCTCTGGAGGAGGTAGTCTATCTCGTCCTCGAACTCCTCATCCGTCAGCACGTCGGACTCCCGTGTCACCGGAACGCCGATGTATTCGCCGAGCTTTACATATGCCGTAAGGTCATTTGCCATATAGTCGAACGGCTCGGCAGTAGAGGGGACGAAGTCGTCGTCATCGGAGGAGGAAGTACCGGAGAACTGAGAGCTTTTCAGCTCCTCCTCCGAGGGGAGCTCACCGGAGGAGCTGACGGTATAGCCCGGCTGTTTCGTCTGGCAAGCGGAAAGGAGGAGAGCCGCGAGGAGAAGGAGCAGGGCAGCTTTGATATTTTTCACTTTATCTATGTCCTTTTCAATAAAATTTTGCATACGCCTATATTATATCACAAGATCTCCCCCAATGTGTGAAAACCATGTGAAAACTACCGCCTGAGCCGACAGGCGGTCATCGGCGTTCGTGAAGCTGGGGTTGGAAGATGACCCACGAGGGTGGAGTTGGTGCAGACTTGGTCTATAAAGTCGGCTGAGGCGACAGGCGGTCATCGGGCAGCGGTCTGAGACCGCGGACAGGCATCGGCGCACTTTCAGTTGAAATTGAAAGATATCCCACGATAATATCATTTGTGCGGATATATTATAACGCATTCTCCTTCAGTCGCATGCGCGACAGCTCCCTCCCGGAGGGAGCCTTATCTACGTGTAGCCTGATAATTAAGAAATACGATAAATTTATGTGAAAACTCCGCTCTCGACATTCTCTCCGTCCATACACTGCTACAAGTGACGAACACAAAGACGTAACGACAAACCTTCGCTTTCGACTTTACAAAGGCGCGAGAGAAGCGTATAATTACTTATGCCAAAATAACGTAGAACGAAAGAGGTACGACTATGCGAAATTCCACTCTTTGCTATATCGAGCGTGACGGACGTTATCTTATGATGCACCGCGTCAAGAAAAAGAACGACGTGAACCACGACAAATGGATCGGTATCGGCGGCGGCTTTCTCGAAAACGAGTCGCCCGAGGACTGCATAAGACGTGAGGCTCTCGAGGAGACAGGTCTCACGCTCGGTCATCTCAAGCTATGCTCGATCGTCACCTTCATTATCGAGGACGGAGCCTGCGAGCATATGTTCTTGTTCAAATGTACGGACTTTTCGGGCAGTCTCGGCGAGTGCGACGAGGGTACGCTCGAATGGATACCCAAAAGCGACATATATTCGCTCGAGCTGTGGGAGGGCGATCTTATCTTCCTCAAGCGTATCGAGAACGACTGCGACTTCTTTACCCTGAAGCTCGTCTACGACAAGAACGGTACTCTCCTCTCCGCCATCGAAAACGGTGAGGTCGTTTTGAGATAGATACGGAGTGAAATTCACATTTTTCACACTTTTTGTGACACTTCACACGTGAAGCTGTGGCTCGTTGTTAAAATGCACCAAGCATCACGCTTTTCCGACTGAAATTACGGTAAGTCGTCGATTGACGTGAGGGGGCATGGGTGATATAATTATTAACGTAAAGAAATAATAAATGAAGAAATAGGGGAGTAAAAAACGATATGCTTTATCTCATAGACACAGCAGACCTTGACGCCATCCGCAAGTGCAGTGAATATTATCCGGTATCCGGTGTCACGACGAATCCGACGATCATCTCCCGTGAAAAGACCGACTTCCGCACCCTGCTCTATTCCATTCGCGAGATCATAGGTGACGAAAAGATGCTTCACGTGCAGACGACCGCCACCGAGGCTGACGAGATCGTCAAGGAAGCCGAGATGATCAAGAACGTCGTTCGCGGCAATTTCTACATCAAGATACCGATCACGGCAGAGGGACTTCGTGCGACCGCGATCTGCAAGGAGAAGGGCATCGGCGTTACGATGACCGCGATCTTCACGCAGCAGCAGGCTCTCATCGCCGCCTCCGCAGGTGCGGACTTTGTTGCTCCGTACATCAACCGACTTGACAACATCGTATCCGACGGTGTTCGTGTCGTAGAGGAGACCGTTGACATATTCAAGAAGTACAACGTAAAGACACAGGTACTCGGCGCAAGCTTCAAGACCGTTGAGCAGGTACACAAGGTATCCATGGCTGGCGCACACGCGATCACCATCAATCCCGACCTGTTCGATATGCTCATCTACCATCCGCTCACCTATTACGCTATCGACGACTTTACCAAGGACTGGGAATCCGTCTACGGTGACGACAAGGTCTCCGACCTCCTCAAATAGTCGGCTGAGCCGACAGGCAGTCATCGGGTCGCCTGAGGCGACAGGCAGTCATCGGCGCACGTGAAGCTTAGGTCGGAAGACGACCCACGACAATGTTATTGGTGCAGGTCTGGTCTTATGCAGACTGCTTGTTTTTAAAAAGGTAGGGAACGCCTCGGCGTTCCCTACCTTTTCTTTGCGTGCGATTTGCTAAAGACTAACAGACCGCAGACAGCTCTGCACAAATAATATTGTCGTGTGATATCTTTCAACATCAACTGAAATAACGCCGATGACTGCCTGTCGGCTCAGCCGACCCGATTCATGCCTGTCGGCTCAGCCGACTACTTTACATGATACACACCGTCGGCTTCGGAGACTATGACGGAGGAGTAGAATTCCGTTATCGCACGGATCATGTAGAGCGTGTCGGCACAGCCGCCGGTCTCGTAGGACGAGTGCATCGCAAGCTGTGCAAGACCGATGTCGATCGTGTTCAGCGCGACGTTCGTGTTCGAGATAGAGCCGAGCGTAGAGCCGCCTCCCATGTCGCTCCGATTCGCAAACAGCTGCACCGGAACGTCCGCCCTCCTGCATATCTCACCAAACAGTGCCGCCGACAGCGCGTCAGTCGTGTACTTCTGCGCCGCGTTCGACTTTATGACCACGCCCTCGTTCATGTGCGGTGCGTTCTGAGCGTCCGAAAACTCGGGATGGTTCGGGTGCTTCGCGTGTCCGTTGTCTGCCGATACCATGAACGAAGAAGCAAGAACTCTGCGTATGTCAAGTCCTAACGACTCACATATACGGTCAAGCGTGTCGAACATGAACTGCGAGTTCGCGCCCTGCTTCGTAGAGCTGCCCGTCTCCTCGTTGTCGAACGCCGCATATACCGCAAGCGAACGACACTTGTCGGAGGCATTCAGAAAGCCGCGCAGGGTCGAATACGCACACTGGAGATCGTCTATGCGCGGACAGGAGAAGAATTCGTTGTCCGCTCCCCATATAGAGGGGTTAGTACGGTTGTAGAGATACAGATCCGATACGACGATATCCTCCTCGGCACATTCGAGCTGCTCCGCGATGATACGGCGAAGACCGCCCTTGCCGTCCTTTGCGGAGAACAAGGGCATGAGGTCGCTTGCCGCATTGTACGTGAAGCCGCTGTTGATCGAGCGGTTCTGGTGAACGGCAACGTTCGGGATGAGTACGAGATCGCGGTCTATATTGACGAGACGTGCCGTGAAGCGACCGTCCTCACCGCGGAGGATGACACGTCCGGCAACGGAAAGGGGACGGTCGAGCCACGTGGAATTGATCATTCCGCCGTAGCCCTCGACGTTGAATTTTATGTACTTTCCGAAAGCCTCGGACTCGTACTCGGTCTTGAGCTTGAAGGTCGGACTGTCGGTGTGGCTTGCGGTGATAAGGAAGGTCTCCTCGAACTCCTCGGGTATGATGAACGCAAGGATGGAGGAAAGGTTTCGCGTGACGTAGTATTTTCCGCCGCACACGATGCTCCATTCGTCACATTCGTTCAGACGAGTGAAGCCGGCAGAATCGAGCATGGCGGCTGCCGTCTCGACCGCATGGAACGCTGTGGGACTGCTCTCGATGAAGTCGAGCAGGTCACGTGTCGCATTAAGGCTTTCGATATTCATGATCGCTTCTCCTTACATTGTTGCCTATATATGTCAAACGGTGCTTTATTCGAATTCGTAGCCGAGCGCGAGAGCGCGCTTGTTCTTTTCTATGAGTGCCGACTTTGCCGGAGGGATAGCGGAAACGAGAAACTCCGTGAACGTTTCGTAGTCGAAGATACCCGTCTCACGAAGTATCTTTCCGAGGAGGATGACGTTTGCAAAGCCGGTGAGACCGTTCTCGTTCGCGAGTGCGGTCGCCGGAACGTAGACTGCCTTTATGTCGGTGCGCTCCGACCTCTTGTCGATCAGAGTGGAGTCACAGAACATGATACCGCCCGACTTTACGAGAGGCTCGAACTTGTCGAACGACGGAAGATTCATCGCAACGAGGAGCGTGGGGTTAGATACGCTCGGAGAGCCGATCTCCTCGTCGGAAACGATGACCGTGCAGTTTGACGTGCCGCCGCGCATCTCCGGACCGTAGGAGGGAAGGAACGTGACGTTCTTTCCCATGTACATACCTGTTTTAGCCATCTGCTTGCCGGAGAACTGTATGCCCTGACCGCCGCTTCCGGCAAAGATCATAGTAGTTGTCATATGTAAAGCTCCTCCTTATTACGCATCGTCTCGAACCGCCTCGGTATCCTTGTAAACACCGAGCGGATAGTAGGGGATCATGTTTTCGCGAAGCCACTTTAGAGCATCGGAGGGCGTAAGACCCCAGTTGGTCGGGCAGGTGGAGAGGACCTCGACTATAGAGAAGCCCTTTCCCTCGAGCTGGTTGGTGAACGCCTTCTTGATCGCCTTTTTTGCGTTCATGACGTTCTTCGGACAGTCAACGGAAACGCGCTGTGCCAGAGCCACACCGTCAAGGGTGGAGAGCATCTCACATACGCGGATCGGACTGCCCTGTATCTTACGGCTCCTTCCGTAGGGGGAGGTGGTCGTCACCTGCCCGGGGAGGGTCGTCGGTGCCATCTGACCGCCGGTCATACCGTAGATACAGTTGTTTATGAAGATGACGGTGATGTTCTCACCTCGCGTAGCCGCGTGAACGGTCTCGGCAGTACCTATAGCCGCAAGGTCTCCGTCACCCTGATACGTGAAGACCGTGAGGTCGGGGTGAGTTCTCTTTACGCCTGTCGCAACAGCCGGAGCGCGACCGTGAGCCGCCTCGATCATGTCGCAGTTGAAGTAATTGTACGCGAATACGGAGCAGCCGACGGGAGCGATACCGACAGTCGTGTCGAGAACGCCCAGCTCATCGATGACTTCCGCTACCAGACGATGCACGATACCGTGCGTACAGCCGGGGCAATAGTGCAGTGGAACGTCCGTTAAAGCCTGCGGACGGTCAAATACAGTTTTCATATGTAAAATAGATCCTTTCGAAAAATAGAAGAGCGTGTACGCTGTAGCTTACAGGGTCAGAGAGCCTCGGAGAGCTTCTTTACCTCTGCAACGACTTCCTCAACGGACGGTATGACGCCGCCTGTACGACCGAAGAAGTGGACGGGCTTCTTACCGTTTACCGCAAGGCGAACGTCATCGACCATCTGACCCATCGACATCTCAACGGAAAGGAACGCCTTTGCGGAATCGGCGAGTGCGGAGATCGCCTTCTTCGGGAACGGCCAAAGTGTTATGGGACGGAGCAAGCCGACCTTCACTCCCTCTGCGCGAAGCTCGTTTATCGCGCTCTTGCAGATACGTGCGGTGATACCGAAGGCGGTGATGACTATGTCGGCATCCTCCGTCATGTATTCCTCGTAGCGTACCTCCTTTTCCTCGAGGATAGCGTAGCGTTCGTAACGCTCACGGACTGTCGCCTCGAGTACGTTCGGGTCTATGTAGAGGGAATTTACGATATTCTTCTGACGCTTGCCGCCCGTGCCGTTCGTTGCCCATGTCTTTTCGGGAACGTCACGCTTCGGGAACGCCTCGAAATCGACAGGCTCCATCATCTGACCGAGCGCACCGTCCGCAAGGAGCATAGCCGGCATACGGTAGATATCCGCGAGGTCGAACGCCTCGGCGGTGAGGGACGCCATCTCCTGAACGGAGGAGGGAGCTAAAACGATCAGACGAAGGTCGCCGTGACCGACGCCGCGAGTTGCCTGATAGTAGTCGGACTGAGAGGGCTGGATACCGCCGAGACCGGGGCCGCCGCGCTGTACGTTGACGATGAGACAGGGGAGGTCACAGCCGGCGATGTAGGATATGCCCTCACTTTTCAGTGCGATACCGGGGGAGGAGGAGGAGGTCATCGCACGTGAGCCTGCGGAAGCCGCACCCATCGTCATGTTGATAGCCGCGACCTCACTCTCTGCCTGTAAGCAGAGACCGCCGACCTTCGGCATACGCTTTGCCATGTATTCCGATATCTCCGTCTGGGGAGTGATCGGGTATCCGAAGAAATAAAGACATCCCGAGGCTATAGCCGCCTCAGCAATGGCTTCGTTTCCCTTCATTAAAACCTTTTTAGCCATAGAAACCTCCAAATTATTCCTTTTCAACCTTGATAACACAGTCGGGACACATCATGGCGCACATCGCGCAGGCGATACACTTTTCCTGCTCGGTGATACGTGCCGGATGATAGCCCTTGCCGTTCAGAACGGCTTCGTCAAGCACGAGGAGCTTCTTCGGGCAAGCCTCGACGCAAAGACCGCAGCCCTTGCAACGCTCCGTCTGGAATGTAAGTTTATTCATTTTTTCCTCCAATCTATACAGGGAAGACCTCCGTCTCGGAGGTGTTCCGGTATTCGCGATGAGCTATAATTGAACTGGGGCGTGTTTGAAAAAAGTCAATATGCACAGATAGCGGAGCTTTTTGCGCTATAC
>CAYSKU010000075.1:0-6748 GCA_964431775.1 uncultured Ruminococcus sp.
ACAGGCATGAATCGGGTCGCCTAAGGCGACGGGCATGAATCGGCGCACTTGCAGTTTGGGTCGAAAGATAACCCACGAGGGTGGGGAGAGTGCGTGACTTGGGGTGTAGACTTGCTTTATTATATCGAATTCTACTTTAATGTAACGCATTCTCCTTCAGTCGCTTGCGCGACAGCTCCCTCCCGGAGGGAGCCTCAATGGCGTGTAGCTGTTATCGAACGAATACGACAAAATAAGCCGTCAGCCGCCACCGTGCGGTCTGCACGGACAAAATTTCAGCAGACCAAGTTTGCACAAACTTTATCCTCGTGGGTCGTCGAACGCTTTCGACTTCAAAAACGCCGACTATGTTCGCGGCGAGGATCTCGGGGGCGAGACGACGGCGGTCACGCTCGGTAAGGTGCGCGTACAGCGGATACGCCGCGGCAACGCCGACCATGCCGAATATGCCGATCACGATGCCCGGGACGAACAGTCCCTCTCCCCATACCATGGTCAGACTCATGCCGACTCCCATGACGAGCGCGCCGACTATGCCGACGATCAGCGAGACTATCGTTCCGCGCCGCCCTGCCGAACGGTCGAGACGACGGAGCTTTTCCAGCTTGTCCTCCGTCCTCGGCAGGTATTTCCTTCGTATCTGATCGACCTCCTCACGCTCCTTTGCGGAATAGGTCATCGTAAATGTGTCGTTATGCTCCATTTTTTACCTCGACAGTCCCTTACCTGTTTATTATGGCGTTGCTGAGCGCGATCACACGGTCGGCGTAGCGTTCGCGACGCGAACCGAGGAACGCCTTGTATATCGGATAGTTCGCGACGACCATCGCCATTCCGACTATACCGATGATGATACCCGGTACGGTGGTGTCCGTCATACCGAGCTTCGCGCCGATGTCGGTCATCACAAGACTCATTCCGGCACCCATGACGAGCGAACCGACTATGCCGAGACTGTAGGCGAGGATCTCTGCCGGACGGTGTACCTCACGGTCGAGGGCGTAAAGCTCGTCAAGGGCGTTCGTCTTCTTCTCGGTATAGCGTGCGCGGATGTTCTGTGCGATAAAAGCCTGATCGTTTCTGTTCATTTGTATGTACCTCTTTCGTTTTTTCGTTTTGTGCTTTGTTCTTCGGTGTGACTGTATTATACCCGACAGATGTTTACGATGTGCTTTCGAAATGTTTGAGTTTTGTTAGGGCGTGTTTGAAAAAAGTCAATACACACAGCTATAGCGGAGCTTTTTGCGCTATACTTCAGAATTTTCCCTTGAAATACGGGCGTATTCCTGCGGAAAAATTCTTCGTCTATCACAAAGCTCTCTCGCTCCTGTACATATCTCCTTTTTTTTCAAACAGCACCTAAAGCGAAAAAAACATAAGATCGACTTGGAAAACGTGCGTGGGTCGTGTATAATGTAGGTATCAACAAACGACAATTCAAACCTCCAAAGGAGTACGACCATGCCACGTAAAGCCTACCTCGAGATAACGAACGCCTGTAACCTGCACTGCGACTTTTGTCACGGAACGAGCCGACCCATACGGTACATGGGGGCAGAGGAGTTCGAACGTGCGGCAACGGAGCTGCGTGGGTTTGCGGACTACCTGTACCTTCACGTCATGGGTGAGCCGCTCCTGCATCCGCGACTCGGCGAATTTTTTGAGGTGGCGCACCGTCTCGGCTTCCGCGTGATCGTAACGACAAACGGCACGCTCCTTCAAAAAAATACGGAGCTTCTTCTCAACGCTCCGTCTCTGTTCAAGGTCAGCGTGTCGCTCCATTCCTTTGAGTCGAACGCCGGACGTAACGAAGCGGAATTCGAGCGGTATCTTACGGAGTGCTTCACGTTCTGCGATAGGGCAGCGGAGCGCGGTATCATCTCCGTGCTCCGTCTCTGGAACCTCGGAGGTGAGGAGGAGCTGAACGAGCGGATACTTTCGCGAATGCACGACTTTTTCGATCACGGTGACGGTGAGTGGAAGCCTATCTACAGTGGCTTCAAGCTCCGCGACAGGCTGTTCCTCGAATGGGGCGAACGCTTTGACTGGCCCGATATCGAGGCGAAGGTCTCCGGTGGGTCTCACTCCTGCTACGGTCTGCGCGATCAGGTGGGGGTGCTGAGTGACGGAACTGTCGTGCCGTGCTGTCTTGATGCGGACGGTGTGATCGCGCTCGGGAACATATTTACGGAAAGTCTTTCGGACATCCTATCCTCACCGCGTGCCGTCGCGCTCAAGCGTTCGTTCGAGACGCGGAGCATAGTCGAGCCGCTCTGTCTGCGCTGTGGCTACGCGGCAAGCAAACGAAAATAAAAAGATCTGCGGCGGTCGCCTGAGCCGACAGGCAGCCATCGGGTCGGCTGAGATCGCAAGAAGTCCCACGACAATGCTATTTGTGCAGACCAAATTTGCACCAATTACATTGTCGTGGGACTTCTCTAAATTTCAGCTTCAGCCGACCGCCGACCCTATGTTGGCGATAACGTCGGCGATGCTGTCACGTACCGCCTCTGCCGCCGCCTTTACCTCCTCGCGTGCGTTTACAACGGCACAGCCGTGGAAGCGCGATATCATCGCCAGGTCGTTCAGGTTGTCTCCGGCACACCATATGTTCTCGTGCGGTACGCCGAGCATATCCGCATACCGTGCGATACCGACACCCTTGTCTGTGCCGCAGGGGGGAATGTCGATGCAGTTTCCGTTTTGCAGTGCATGAACGTACCTGCCGTAGCGTTCGTTTATCTCCGCAACGGCTCTTGCCGCAAGCTCGTCTGAGGAGACCCATGTGTTCAGCATGGTGAATGATACCAGCTCGTCGGTCTCACACAGCGGACGGTAGCGGTCGTTCCCCTCGGGGTACGCACTGTGGAACGTTTTACGTGTCCTGCGATATACACAGCTCAGAAAATTGTCGTAGCCGCCGATCAGCTCCGTGATACCGCGGACACAGGAGGCGTCACCGACCTCCTCGAATACGGTGCTTCCGTTACTGTCCAGTGCCATCGCACCGTTCATGACGATAACAAAATCGAATTCGACTCCCTCGTGACAGAGAGTATCGTACATACCGCAGTCACGTCCGGTGACTACGCCGAAGCGGTTGCCGCTTTTTCGAAATGCCGCGATAGCAGCACGGTCGGTCTGTGAAACGCCGCCGCGATTCAGCGTGCCGTCATAGTCTGTTGCCAAAATATACATAAAAGCTCCTTTGAGATCCTATTTCGCCTTATCTGCCGTGCGACTTCTCAGCCGTTCACGGATAACGTATGCCGCGATACACAGCCATATGATACCGAGGGAGGAGAGAAGCACGACCGAGGTGGTCGGGAGAGGACCGAGCTCCGCTTTCCCCGAGACACTGTCGCTCCCGAGACTGTCCAGACGATACAGTGACGTAACGTCGTCGCAGAGCTTGTCCATGTATTCCTCGTTTATCTCCTCCGAACGGCGCACGGACTTTGTAACGTTCTCGATCAGCTGTCCTGCCGCACTGCGGAGAGAGGCAGAGCCGTTGAAGACGGAGGTCACGAACGTATCTCCGGTGTGGTCGAGGAGCAGCTTTGTCGCATCGAGCTTCACGGAATAGTAATGCTCGTTGTCCTCACCGCTTCGACTGAGATAGTCCGTGTATTCGTCCGACTGCTGTGCCTTCGTCGTCACCGGAACATAACCCTCCGTTCCGGCATACGCGACCTGTACCTCGTTCGTCAGCAGAAACTGCATGAACAGCCACGACGCAAGCACTTCCTGCGGATCTGCCTTGTTAAAGAGACAGACCGACGGTCCCTGCGATATCATTCTCGGTGAGGTCGGATCGACCTGCGGTATCATGCGTACCACCGTCTCGAAGCGTACCAGATTTTCCTCACTTATGTGGGAGAGTGGCGCGTCTGTTCCCATCCACGTTGCACCGGCGGTCGAGTCTATCGCGAATACGCACTGACCGGCGTTTAGAAAGTTTGCCGGATAGCTCGATATCTTAAAGGTCGAGAACGCACCGCTCTCTGCGTGAGAGGCTACTGTGTAGAGAAGGTCACGTGTCGTGTCGTTGAAGAGCAGAACGTCACCCTCGTCTGTCGAGTAGTCCGCGCCGCTCTGACGGAGGAGCTGTATCATCATGTTGTCCGTGGATTTGTAGATGAACGGAAGCATCACGTTCTGACCGTTCAGCCTGTACGTGCCGTCCTCGTTCTTCGCGGTCGCAGCCTCCGAGACCTCCCAGATGAAGTCCCACGTCAGAACGTCCGGAAGAGTGTAGCCGAGAGCCTCAACGTAGGTCTTGTTTATGTAGCACGCCTCTGTCGAGCGCATGAACGGAAGTGCGTACTGCACCTCGTCTATCACGCATTCGCCGAGAAACTGCGGTACTACCTCATCGGCACTCGGGGAGTCGAAGCGCACCTCACTTCCGCCGAGACCGTAGCGGCTGTCATGCATAAGCTCGTCGAGCGGAACGACTACGTTCGCGCCCGTCATGTACGTTGCGATATGGTCGGGGTAGGTTATGCAGACGTTCGGTGTCGTGCCGGTCGAGATGTTCGTTATGACGTCGTTATATATACGGCTGTAGTCGGTATACAGTCGAAGCTCGACCGTGACGTTCGGATAAAGATCGTGAAAATCCGCTATCGCCTGCTCGTATACGCGAGTCTGTATCTTGTTCGTGTCGTTCTTCGCCCAGAACGTTATGACCTGCTCACGTGTGGTGTCGAGCTCCTCCGGCATAACGAACGGATCGAGTCCGCGTGAGCCGTGACAGGAGGTAAGCCCCGTCAGAGAGGCGGCTGTCGTAAGCAGGGCAAGGAGCGCGGACAGCCCCTTTGGCAGGATACTGTTACTGTGTCTCATCCCTTCGTACCTCCTCTTGCAACTCCCTCCATGATCTTATGTCGGAAGATCAGGAACAATACTATCAGCGGAACGGAGATCACGACTACTGCCGCCATCATTGCCGGAATGTTCTCACGTCCGAAGCCGTTTTCGCGTATCTCCTGTATACCGTTCGAGACGAGGTAGTACGCTTCATCGTCCGTGACGAGACGGGGCCAGACATAGGAGTTCCAGCATTCGATGATCTTGAGTATCGTCACCGTGACGACGGTCGGCTTGCAGATCGGAAGCATCACGCGGAGGAGATACTTGAGGTCTGACGTTCCGTCTACCTTTGCGGCGTAGTACAGCTCGTCCGGTATCTGCGCGAAGCTCTCCTTTAGTAGATATATGTAGAATACCGATGTGACGGACGGAAGTATCAGTCCGAGGAAGGTGTTACGCAGGTCGAGGTTCGTGACGGTCGTGTAGTTCGTGATGATGACCAGCTCGTTCGGGATCATCATGAGCGAGAGAAACAGCGTGAAGAGTGCGTTCTTTCCGCGAAAGCTGAGTCTTGCGAACGCAAACGCCGCCGGAACGATGACGACGAGCATTATCGCCGTTGTCAGGACGGTGAATATGAGGGTGTTCAGAAAATATCTGCCGAGCGGAACGGACGTAAAGGCATCGATATAGTTTTGAATGGTCGGTGACAGGGTAAAGAATTTCGGTATATACTCGGAGTTGTACGAGCCGTAGCTCTTTACCGAGGTAAGAAGCATCCAATAGAACGGAAACAGCACCATTATCGCCCAGATACCGAGGAATACGTAGACGACGGTCTTACGTAGTCCCTCACCGAGGCGGGCGTTTCGTTCTATCCTTTCGTAATTTGCAGGCTTGCTCACAGAAGACCCTCCCATCAATAGTGTACGTGCTTCCTGCTGACGAGCAGGTTTATGCACGTTATCGTAAGTACGATGACGAAAAGTATTATTGCGGCAGCCGAGGCGTAGGACGGATAGCCGCCGCTGTCACCGTAGAGCATATCGTAGACGTAGCCGACGATGGTGTTCATCTCTGCGGCATTCAGGTTAGTGCCGAACAGCGCGACCGCGTCACTGTACGCCTTGAACGCACCGATAAAGCCCGTGATGATGAGGTAGAACAGCATGGGGGAGATCATCGGCAGGGTTATGCGCGTGAAGACGCGGAGGCGCGGAGTACCGTCGATACGTGCGGCGTTATACAGCTCCTGCTTTACGGAGGCGAGTGCGCTCGTGAGTATCAGTATCTTGAACGGCATGACGACCCAGATCGTATAGAAGCAGAGTACGAACATCTTTGCGGCATACGGACCGTCTATAAAGTCGATCGGAGCTACGGAGAACAGGCTCAGCACAAGGTTTGCAAGACCGTCCGTGTACGGAGTCTTTCGGAAAAGTATCATGAATACGAGACCGACTGCGAGTGTGTTCGTGACGTAGGGGAGAAAATACACCGTCTGGAACAGGTTACGCAGAGCCTTTATCGAGCTGAGTGGGATAGATATGAGAAGTGCTATGCCGGTCGATAGCGGCACGGTGATAACGAAAAGGATGAAGGTGTTCTTTACCGCTTGCAGGAAATAGGGGTCGTGCAGGACGTAGGAATAGTTGTAGCCGCAGACTCCGAAGAAGTTCTTCGAGGCGGAGTTGTAGCCCTCCTCAAAGGAGTAGACGAACACGTCGATGAGGGGGTACACCATAAAAACTGCAAGGAACAGGATAGAGGGGAGCAGGTATAGCCATGCTTTTTTGTTGTGGTCTTCCATATCAGCACCTCCTTAATCTGCCGTATAGCGGATACGCTCCTCGGTCTCTCTGTCGAACAGGAATACCTTTCCGGGCTTTAGAGAGAAGCGGACGGTCTCGGAGGAGGTATCGACCCTGTTTTC
>CAYSKU010000075.1:6758-10846 GCA_964431775.1 uncultured Ruminococcus sp.
CGGTCGAGACTATGCTGACGTCACGTCCCATGACCTCGAGTGCCTTGAGGTGACATTCGAACGCGCCGCGCTCATCGAGCAGGAAGCCCTCGGGACGAATTCCGACGAGCACCTCACCGTCGGGGACGTTCGGGGTATCGAGGACAGCCCTATCGTTAAGGAGCAGACGAGAGTTTTTGACACAGCCGGAGAAGACGTTTATCGGGGGAGTACCGAGGAAGCGTGCGACGAAGAGGTTGGTGGGGTCATCGTAGACCTCCTGCGGACGACCGATCTGCTGGACTACGCCGTCACGCATCACGACTATCCTGTCGGATATGCTCATGGCCTCCTCCTGGTCGTGGGTGACGAAGACGGTCGTTATACCTGTCTCACGCTGTATACGGCGTATCTCCTCACGGGTCTGCAAGCGGAGACGGGCATCAAGGTTCGAGAGGGGTTCGTCAAGTAGTAGGACACGCGGCATCTTAACGAGTGCGCGTGCTATGGCGACACGCTGCTGCTGACCGCCGGACAGCTCACTCGGCTTACGATCGAGCAGCTCGTCGATCTGCACGAGACGTGCGATCTGCGTAGCCTTTTCGACACGCTCGGACTTTGTCAGCTTATCCTTACCGCGCAGGTTCTCGAGGGGAAACATGATATTTTGCAGAACGGTGAGGTGGGGGTAGAGTGCGTAGTTCTGGAATACGAGACCTACACCGCGAGACTCGGGCGGCAGGTCGGTGACGTCGTCGTCGCCGAAGAAGATACTGCCGGACGTAGGCTTTTGAAGTCCGCAGATGAGGTTCAGGGTGGTGCTTTTTCCGCAGCCGGACGGACCGAGCAGACCGAGCAGCTCACCGTCCGGTATCTCGAACGTGAAGTCGGAGACAGCCGTGACCTCCGTTTTGTTCCCACGTCCTCGTGCAGGAAAGCGTTTCGTCAGGTTTTTTAATACAACTTTCATTGCCGTTTCCTCTATGCTGAATTTTTTTAGGTGCTGTTTGAAAAATAAGGAGATATGTACGGGAGAGAGAGCTTTGTGATAGACGAAGAATTTTTTCACAGGAATACTTCGTATTTCAAGGGAAAATTCCGAAGTATAGCACAAAAAGCTCCGCTCTGTGCATATTGACTTTTTTAAACACGCCCCGGTAAAGCTTTCGACAGCATCAATTATATCACATCCTTTTCAAACATTCAAGCGGTCTGAGACCGCGGACGGTCATCGGCGCACTTTCAGTTTGGGTTGCACGACATCCCACGACAATGTTATTGGTGCAGGATTGGTGCAGGGTTGGTCGGCTGAGCCGCCGAGCATGGATCGGCACACTTTCAGTTTAGGTTGCACGACATCCCACGACAATGTTATTGGTGCGGAGTTGGGCGGCTGACGAGATGACTTAGCTGAACGTTGACAAGGCTCCCTCCCGGAGGGAGCCTAAACGGTCAACCAAAGCGAACGTCAACCTACTTAGTGAGGTATTCTCTCCGTCTCCAAGCTTCACGTGCGCCGACTTCGCCTTTCTGTAGACCAAGTTTGCACCGATAATATTGTCGTGGGATTTCTTCCAATTTCAACTTTACGTGCGCCGATGACCGCCCATCGCCTCAGGCGACCCGATGACCGCCTGTCGGCAGACCGGATCTGCACCGATAATATTGTCGTGGGATTTTTTCCAATTTCAACTTCACGTGCGCCGATGACCGCTTGTCGCCTCAGGCGACCGCAAATTGTGTATTGGGCTTGACATATATCGGAAAATGATGTAAAATTCATAGGTGAACCATCGTAAAGTTTAAGAAAAGCAGGACATTATCGCTATGAAGCATTTTCTGAAAAAATTCGGACGATATGCCGCACTCGCGCTGTCGCTCGCTATGCTGACCGGCTGTAACGCCGATAAGACCCCCTCGGAGCTGCCGGAGACTACACAGCCCTCGGAGACCGTCACCGATGCCGTCACCGAGATAGCTCCCGAGACCGTGCCGGAAACAGAACCCGAGACCGAAGTCCCTCCCGAAACAGAGGCAGAGACCGAGGTCCCGACCCTCCCCTCGGAGGACGAGCTTTTGACCGAGGTCGATTCCGATATCTCCGGCTACTCCGATGATCCCGAAACGGATGAGGACACGACACCTGTCAATGAAACACCCACCGATACCAAAAAGGATGATAGCAAGTCCGATACCGCGACCGAGCCGACACCGGAGCCGGAGGAGCCGAAGCGGATATTCAATTATCTGAACGGAACGACCGTCACGGAGGAGGAGCGCGACCGCCGTCCCGTGGCGATCATGCTCAATAACCTCAAAAAAAGCCTTCCGCAGGAGGGACTGTGCAGCGGTGACGTCTACTACGAGTGCGCGGCAGAGGGCGGTATAACACGCCTTATGATGCTCGTCTCCGATATAGACGACCTCGGAACGGTCGGCTCGGTGCGCTCGTCACGTGACTATTTCGTCGATTTTATCGCAAATCACGATGCAATATACGTCCATGCCGGCGGAAGTGAGCTTGCTTACGCGAAGATCGGCTGGCGCGGTATCGATAATCTGGACGGCGTCAACATGTACCTTCCCTCGACCTTTTGGCGCGATACGTGGCGTATGTACAATATCGGCTACGAGCACAGCATGATGACCTCGGGAGAGGGTATCGCCGCAGGTATAAAGCAAAAGGGTTATCGTACTACTCTTGACGAGGCGCAGGTGCCTATGTTCAACTTCTACGATGAGGAGACCGACCATCAGCTGATCGGAAGTCCCGCACCGCACGTACATATGATCTCAACGAGCATACAGACGGTCGATTTCGTCTACGACAGCGAGACCGGAGAGTATCTGCGCTACCAGTATAACGGTACGCCGCACGTTGACGGCACGACAGGCGAGCAGCTCTCCGTGAAGAACGTCATAATACTGTTCACGGATATCGCGCTGATACCCGGGGATGCGGCAGGACGACTGTCGGTCGGGACGGTCGGAAGCGGACAGGGCTACTACATCACGAACGGTAAACGAAAGGTCATAAACTGGTCACGCGAGACGAAGACCTCGACCGTGCATCTCGAGTACCGAAACGGTGACGAGCTGATACTGAACAGCGGAAAGACCTTTATCTGTGTCGTTGACGACTCTGTCGCCGGAAAGATCGACTTCGAATACGAGTGGTAACGCTCGACTGCAAAAAAGGTATGGAAAAAGCTCCATACCTTTTTATCGTTATATTCAGCCTGCCGATGTAGGTGCGCCGAGTGCTGCCATGACGGTCAAAGCGAGGATGACGAGCGCGACGACGAGCAGGACTATGCAGAGCGTTCGCTTTTTCGTCTCACCGGAGCTTCCGAAGCGGACGAGACCGCCTATCAGAAAGGGAAGCGCGAACGCGGCAAATATCGCAAGATATTGCAGTATATACAGCATTACAGCTCACAGTTACCGACTGTACGGGGGAACGGAATAACGTCACGGATGTTCGAAACGCCTGTCAGATACATTACACAGCGTTCGAAGCCGAGACCGAAGCCGGCGTGACGTGCAGTACCGTATTTGCGGAGGTCGAGATAGAAGTCGTAGGAGGCTTCGTCAAGACCAAGCTCAGCCATTCTTGCGCGGAGTATGTCGAGGTCGTCCTCACGCTGGCTTCCGCCGATGATCTCGCCGATGCCGGGAACGAGACAGTCCATGGCGGCAACGGTACGACCGTCCGGATTCAGCTTCATGTAGAATGCCTTTATCTCCTTCGGATAGTCCGTTACGAATACGGGACGCTTGAATATCTCCTCGGTGAGGTAGCGTTCGTGCTCGGTCTGGAGGTCACAGCCCCAGTAGACCTTGTAATCGAAGTGGTCGTTGTTCTTTTCGAGGAGGGAGACCGCCTCCGTGTAGGTGACGTGACCGAACTCACTCGAAACTACGTGGTGAAGTCTGTCGAGAAGACCCTTATCGACGAACTGGTTGAAGAACGCCATCTCCTCGGGCGCGTTCTCGAGGACGTAGTTTATGATGTACTTGATCATGTCCTCCGCAAGGCACATATCGTCGGAGAGGTCGGCAAAGGCGATCTCAGGCTCGATCATCCAGAATTCGGCGGCGTGACGGGT
>CAYSKU010000076.1:0-4819 GCA_964431775.1 uncultured Ruminococcus sp.
ATACTGCATATCGCAGGTATCGTGTTGAACAGCACTGCACGAGCTACCGGAGCCTTTTCAAATATCTCATTCTTGTTGTCCTTCATACTATCTATCGCTCCTATCTAAAGTATCTGGTTCTAAACTATGCTCCTCACTCGCCGTCCTTCGGCATACGTCTGAAGAACACGAGCATCATTGGCATGGAAACGAATGCGGCGATAAGATACGCAACAGGCTGTGCAAGCTCGATACCGCGCATTCCCCAAAAATGCGGCAGAACGAGACAGAGAGGTATGAATATCGCGCCGCTCTGCATACACGACAGTATCAGCGCAGGTATGCTGTGTCCGATGCTCTGGAACAGCATAGACCCAACGACCGAGACCGGCAGAAACAGCAGAAATACGCACATTATCCGAAGTGCCTCACTGCCTATCGCGATAACGTTCTCCTCCGGTCGGAACAGCGCGATCACCTGCGGCGCAAGTACAAAGCAGACCGCCGATATACAGCCGATGAACACCGTACCGAAGCCGAGCGTGAATAACGCCCCCGCCTTTACTCTCGAATACCTCTTCGCTCCGTAATTAAAGCCCGATACAGGCTGGAAGCCCTGCCCAACACCAAGTCCCACACTGAATATAAGGCTCGAGGTCCTTCCGACATAGCCCATCGCGGCTATCGCGGCGTCCCCAAAGACCTTCGCCTGTGCGTTCAGTACCATGGTGGATATGCTGTTCAGCCCCTGACGCGCAAAGCTCGGAAGCCCCGTAAGGATGATATCCGCAAACGTCCCAACGTTCCTTGCGATAAGTCGATAGGATATCTGCGCCTGCGTCTTCTTCAGAAGGAACATCGACAAAAGTATACCGAACGATATGTACTGTGAGAGCGCGGTCGCAAGTCCGGCTCCGCTGATATCCATACCGAACGTGAATATGAACAGCGGGTCAAGTGCCATGTTCAGTATGCCGCCTGTCGTCAGACCGATCATTGCAAGGGTCGCACGTCCCTCGTAACGGAGTATGTTGTTCAATACGCAGCTTGCCGTCATCGCAGGAGCGGCGATAAGTATCCACCGTCCGTAATCCATAGCATACGGAAGTATCGTCTCGGTGCTTCCGAGAAGGAGCATCAGCGGCTCGAGAAATACGAGTCCGCCGAGCATTATGAACACCCCGACGAAAAGAGCCGAGAAAAAGCCGGTCGAGGCGTACCTGCTCGCCTTGTCAAAATGACGACTGCCGAGCATACGACTTATGTTGCTCCCCGAGCCGTGTCCGAACATGAAGCCGAACGCCTGGAGGATAGACATTATCCCAAATACTACACTCGTCGCTCCTCCGGCACTGAGCGATAATTTGCTGACAAAATACGAGTCAGCCATGTTGTATATGTTCGTGATCAGCATACTGATCGTCGTCGGTATGCCGAGAGAAATGATGAGCCGTGCTACCGGAGTTTCGGTCATCCTTATGTATTTTGCATCTGCGTTTGTTTTATTTTCACTCATATTCTGTAGCTGAGACCTCAAAATGCTTTTCTGTATTTTCGTAGATCGGCGGATACGACTGTCACACAGTACGACTGCAATCGTAGCACAACAGCCTGTGTATTTCAATAAAATATTGTGAACAGCTCGAGCGTTTGCGAATTTTTTTCAAACACGCCCTAACACCCTCGTCAAAAAAACGTCCAAAGGGACGTTTTTTTGATAAAGCTGCACATACTCCACCCTCGTGGGAGTTCTTCAAATTTAAACATCAAATATGCCGACTATTCCCGACGGCTCAGATGATGAAGGGGTTTTCGGTGGGATAGGGGAGGGAGCGCGGCTGATTGTAGGATATGTCGGAGATGCCGAGATAACGGAATACCTCGTAGAGAGACCTTCCGTGATGCCCGAACGCTACCGCACCGTGATGCGGAAAACGCTTCTCTATCAGCACGTGACGGTAGAAGCGATCCATCTCGGGTATCGCAAACGCTCCGATAGAGCCGAACGACTCGCAGTCAACGTCCATGACCTCACCCTGCGCGATGTACGCACGAAGTGTCGTGTCCGCACCGCTCTGTAAACGGAAGAACGTGATCTCCCCTGCCTTTATGTTGCCCTCAAGCGTGCCGCGTGTGATGTCCGGCTCCGCAAGCTCCGGCTCAAGGTCACGCTTCATGATGAGCTGATAGCCCATGTGCGGATCGCGCAGGAGCTTCGAGCAGGTGTTTCCGCAGTGGAAGCCCATGAAGGTCTCGCTCAGACGTGCGTTGTAGCGTCCGGCGATCGCCTTGTCGTAGATGGACTTCGGTACGGTGTTGTTTATGTCGAGAAGCGTCACCGGAGCACCCGAAACACAAATGCCTATGTACTCCGACAGAACACCGTAGATATCGACCTCACACGATACCGGAATTCCCATCGCGGTCAGTCGGCTGTTGACGTAGCACGGAACGAACTTGAATTCGGTCTGGAACGCAGGCCAGCACTTTCCGGCAAACGCAACATAGTCTCTCGTACCCTTGTGCTGCTCCGCCCAGTCGAGAAGCGTCAGCTCGTACTGCGCGAGACGAGGAAGTATGCCTCTGTACTTGTTGTTCGTCCCAAGCTCCTCCTCCATCTCCGCGATCTTTTCGGGAATACGGGGGTCGTTGTCGTGCTTGTTGTACGCTACGAGAAGATCAAGCTCGGAATTCTCCTCGACCGCAACTCCAAGGTCGTACAACGGCTTTATCGGTCCGTTGCACGCGAGAAAATCGTCCGGACGAGGTCCGAACGTGATGAGCTTGAGTCCGCGAAGACCAAGTATCGCACGTGCTATCGGAATGAATTCGCGTAGCTTTTCCGCAAGCTCGGTCGCAGTTCCGACCGGATATGACGGAATGTACGCCGCACGTCCGCGAAGACCAAGGTTGTACGAGCAGTTCAGCATACCGCAGTATGCGTCTCCGCGCCCGTCATGCAGGTCTCCGTCACCCTCTGCCGCCGCCGCGTACATGATAGGACCGTCGAACCAGTCGCCGATCAGAGTCTCGGGCGTCTCGGGTCCGAAGTTTCCGAGAAATACGAGAAGCGCGTTCACACCGTGAGACCTTATGTCAGCTACGGCTTTCTTTGCGTCAAGCTCGTTCTCTACAGTTATGGGACATTCGTAAAGGTCGTAGCCGAACGCCTCAACGAGCGCGGCACGGCGACGCTCGGAAAGTGCCATCGGGAAGCAGCTCCTCGATACGGCGATCACGCCGAGCTTCACCTCGGGAATATTACAGATCATAAAAGGACCTCCTAAAATATCGATTACTATTCTATCGTATATTGTACCCTGTTTTGACGTGGAAGTCAACATTTTTTGAGGAAATAAGGAAGAAAACGTAAAGCCTCGACCTTGCCAAAGGTCTGTAGACAGATCTTCACCAAATAATATTGTCGTGGGATATCTTCCGGCTTAAACCAAAAGTACGCCGATTCATGCGCCCCGCCTCAGGCGGGTTGACAGAGGGGGGGAAAGATGGTATATTTATAGGTAGGAATTTGTGTGAGAAGGTCGGTCAAGTGCCGAGCCTGTAATACATGGTAATATATAATACATAAGAATAGGATACCGCAATATGAAAAATATGAAAAGTTTGCTCGTAGCTCTGCTTGCCGCTCTTGCACTGCTGTGCGTGGGCTGCTCCGCACCGGATAGCATGACCGATACCGAACTCGATACGCCGACCTCGACCGAAACGATACCCGAGCCGGAAACGCCCGTCTTCGGTCTCGAGGTGCTGTCCTACGCAGAGCTCGAGGAGATAAAGTCGAGCAGGACACGCCTCCAAAGCGGTGACGAGCACGCAAGGCTCTACTTCAACGGAACAGAGCTTGCCTGCCTGTCGAACCGCCGCGTCTTCTATATGACTGTCCCCCAAACGAACGACGGTTGGGCTGACGGTGAACTCACCGCCCCCGAGGGCTACCGCATCGTCCGCGATGAGGTCAAGCTCCCCGATGATCCCTCGGTCATGATCGAACGCGGTAATTCGCTGATGGTCTACCTCGTCGGTGAGACGGATTATGCGGTCATCGACATAATAATGACGTATCTTCCCGTTATATCCATCGATATAGACGGCGGCGCGGAGCTTGGCGGCACTCTACAGGGCGCGGACTTCTCACTTCACGACAGTGCCGCAAGCAATAAGAACCTCCGCTATTCGTCCTCACGTGCAGAGGTGAAGCTGCGCGGCGGCTCAAGCTCCGGTCTTCCCAAAAAGAGCATACGTCTCGACCTGAAGACCGAGGACGGCGAGAACCGAAAGCTCCCACTGTTCGGTATGCGCTCCGACGACGACTGGATACTGACTGCCATGTTCTCGGACGAGAGCAAGGTGCGCGACATGACGGCGTGGCAGCTCTGGCGCGAGATGAATTCGCGCTACCCGGGCGTCAAGGGGTCGTGCGCTCCCGAGACGAGGTATGTCGAGGTGCTGCTGAACGGTCGGTATCAGGGGCTTTATATGTTCATGGAAAAGTTCGATGCAAAAACGATGAAGCTCGAGGACGGCGACTCTCTCTTTAAGGCTACGTCATGGGAGGTACCCGACTCGGCAGGTCTTCGCAGTCAGCACGTCCGTTCCCTCTCCTACTACGCCATGGAGAAAAAATGGCCCGACGTATCAACAAAAATAAAGGGTACGTGGGACTGTATCGCCGAATACATCCGTGTCGCCTACGAAACGGACGGTGACGGCTTCGTTCGTGAGATCGAGGACGTAACATCCGTCGAGAACCAGCTCGACTACTGGATATTCAACAACGTAACCATGGCGGCAGACAACACGTTCAAGAACGCATATTACG
>CAYSKU010000076.1:4829-10775 GCA_964431775.1 uncultured Ruminococcus sp.
GTGTACACTCTGCCGTGGGATCTCGACATATCGTTCGGTCTCGGCTGGACCGGAGACCCTTCAACGAACTACCTCTATCGTAATGCGGACAGCACCACACGCACCTACGATTTTCAGGTGGGACGAAGGCTCATCAAATATTCCGACAGCGCGGTCGAGTACCTAAAGGAGCGGTGGGAGGCTCTGATGTCGGCGGATATCGTCTCGGCAGACGGACTTATCGAGAACGCAAGGGCGCATTACGACCTGATACGCTCGTCCGGTGCGCTCACACGTGAATGTGAGCGTTGGGACACGGTCAGCTATGCCGAGGATGCGATGGAATATCTCGAAGACTCCGTCCGCGCTCGCATAGCATGGCTCGACCACTATATCTCTTCTCTGAAATAAATGGCGGTCTGAGGCTGCGCGCAGTCATCGGGGCGGCTGAGCCGCCGAACAGTCATCGGCGTTCGTGAAGTCGAAACCGGAAGATATCCCACGACAATATCATTTTGTGCAAACTTATCTACAGAACGTTGGTCTGCATAAAACATAAAGTCTTTTTTTCATTGCCTTCGCCAACCTTTTTGGGCGTTTCGTTGTCTATATTACAGCAGCTGTAAAATGGAAGCTTCCACAGAAAGGACAATGTATGATCTACTCCGAGCAGACCGATGATATACTCGTCGGACTGACCCTTATCGGTGACGAGAACGCATACGAGGCTCTCGTCCTGCGCTACCAAAAGGCAGTCCTTGCATCCGCTTACTCTGTCATACAGAACTCGTATATGGCAGAGGATGCCGCACAGGATGCCTTCGTCAGCGCGTGGATGAAGCTCTCCGACCTGCGCGATCCTTCGAAATACGGCGCATGGGTCTGCCGTATCGCCAAGAACTGCGCGAAAAATATGTTCACTAAGATACGTGGCCATATAGATCTCGATACGATCCTGCGCTTCGAGGAGGATACCGGCTCTGCCTCCGCCGAGCTCTCCGTGCCGGACTCACAGGACGTGAACACGGAGCTTCACGACAGTCTCGAAAGACTGCCGAAAAAGATACAGCAGGTCATATACCTGCACTATTTCGAGGGACTTTCCATCGCCGAGATCGCCGAACGAACGCTCGTCCCCGTAGGTACTGTCAAGTGGCAGCTGCACGAGGGACGACAAATGATCAGAAAGGATATGGATGCTATGAACGAACACGAAAATGATGCCCTTGTAGAACGTGTAATGAAAAAGGTACGTGAGCTTCTCGAGATGGCTCGAAATAACGACCGCTCCGGTATCGAGGCGGCTTACCGCGCCCTCCTGCCCGAGGTCGAGAGCCTCCCCGATTCGCAGAAGAAGCAGCACGCACTCGCCGATGTTCTGAGGATCGGCTGGTGGTACGTAAAGGGAATACAGAACGCCGAATACCTCGCTCGTCTCCGCGACGCCGCAGAGCGCGGACATAACGAGGAGACAATAGAAGTGGTGGCAAGTGTCGAATTTGAAGATCTCTCGGGTGACGAAAGGATAGAATTCATAAGAGATCACCAGATACCGCGTCTCGAAAAGGGCGGCTTTACCACGGCTCTCGCCTCCTCATGGTTCTGGCTCGCCTGTGAATATATCCAAAGCAAAAAGGACTTCGAAAAGGGTCTCGCCGCGAACGAGCGCGTGCTTGAGCTGCTGTCTCCTACCGATGTGTACTACGCAAACGCCGTTGCGGTAAAGAAAAATGTCGAGCGATTCCTTGAGTCATGCAGTGAGCTTCCTTCGCACCGCTATATCTTCCATTGCTATGCGGAGGACTACACGATCTCGGAGGACGGCGGACTTCGCTTAGACTCTCAGCCCGGGTACGGCTTCGGTGATCGCTACGATGAGAAAAACCTCCTTCGATATGTATTCAGTTTCACGGCCCGTTGTGACGGCTATCTCCCTCCGCACGGCTTAGCTCTCGGAGAGACCTATACCGCGACCGACGGCTCCACACTCACCTACGAAAAGGAACACCTGACGATCGAAACGCCGACTGCGACCTTCGAGGACTGCCTTCTGTTCTCCATAAGATCCACAGAAAAAAGAAGAAAAGAAAGGATCAGGGCGTACTTTAAGGAGGGTGTCGGCATAGTCCGTATGGAGTATGGAGCGGACGATATCATCGTGCTTGGCTCGTACAACGTCAGCGGAAGCGGAATACTTCCCTTTGAGGTCGGAAACCGCTGGGAATACAGCCTCATTGGCATATCGGATCCGGAGGAGTGGTCTTATTCGATGGAGGTCATCGGAAATGACGGAAAGCGTGCCTCTGCCGCCGGTATGTTCCATTCCGTAAAGAGAAGCTACGATGAGAACGACTGGCATGAGATGATCCTTCAAATGTGCCGTGAATACTGCCTCAAGGACAGCACGAACGGCTCCGAGCACCTTAACGATGTGTCACACTGCATGGAGCGTGCAAGGGCTCTCGCCTCGACACCGGCTGAGATCGTACATACAAATGCAGCGTGTGACGTTATGCAGAGGATCATGGACATGGACGACGAGTTCTCACCCGATCGCACTATGGAGGGTATATGGAACTTCTTCCAGATACTTGTACCCACAAAGGATGACGCGGGGAACGTTGACATGAGACACTTTGAGGATGATTGCACATACGGCTTCGAATGGAAGGAGGTCGGAAAATGGAACGATGCGAACTATGCACTTCTCTATAACGATATATACACTATGCTTATAGATACGATGGACGGTCGCATATGGAACGACAGCTGGGGCATCGGAACGACAGAGACCATCGAATGGGTAAAATGGAACAGCTCCTACTGCACGCACCTGACCTGCACGGAGGGTGGAACGGTCACGACGGCGGCAGGAGAATTCAAGGATTGTCTAAAGCTGTCTCTCGACATAGAGGGAATGGAGGGCGGACTTTCCTATCGCGGAGGACACAGAGAATACTATATCGCGCCCGGTGTCGGTATAGTCCGTGTCGTATCTCCGTATCCGCACAAGAGAGAGCTGTCGGCAGTCTACGAGCTTACCTCCTACACGGGAACAGGTGAGGGCTATATGCCGCTTACGAACGGAATGTTCCGCCGCTTCGACGGTATCGGTATCGCCGACAACAACGTCGGTTGGGCAGAGTACACGATCTGCGACGATCGCATATTCTGCAACCGTGCCGGCTATCATATAAAGTGATCGGTCGGGGCGGCTGAGCCGCCGAGCAGTCATCGGCGTTCGTTAAGTTGAAATTGAAAGATAACCCACGACAATGTTATTGTGCAGATCTGTCTGCGCGCCGCCTCAGGCGGCTAAGAAAAAAGCAAGGGAACGATCAGGCGTTCCCTTACTTTTTTTCTTATTCAGCTTTTTACTTGTTCAGCTTCTTTACGATCTCTTCGGTATCGGAGGCGATCATAAGCTCTTCGTTTGTGGGAAGAACATATACCTTTACCTTGGAGTTCGGAGTGGAGATCTCAACGGTGTTCGGCTGATGGTGCGTCTTTGCGTTCAGCTCACGGTCGATCTCGATACCGTAGTACTCCATATCGGTGCAGGCACGGTCACGAAGCTCGGGGTTGTTCTCGCCCATACCGGCTGTCCAAACGACAGCATCAAGACCGTTCATAGCGGCTGCGTAAGAGCCGATGTACTTCTTTACCTGATATGCAAGGGTGGATGCGGCACGATATGCCTTCTTATCTCCCTTGAGGATAGCTGCTTCGATATCACGGCTGTCGGAGGAGATACCGGAAACGCCGAGGAAGCCGCACTGCTTGTTCATGTAGTTCTCAGCCTCTGCCGGAGTCCAGCCCTCACGCTCCATGAGGAACGGAACGATAGCAGGGTCGATAGAACCGCAGCGTGTACCCATCATAACACCTTCAAGGGGAGTCAGACCCATCGAGGTATCGATGCACTTTCCGCCCTTTACTGCGGAGATGGACGAGCCGTTACCGATATGGCAGGTGACGATCTTGGTCTCCTCGAGCGGCTTGTCGAGAAGCTTTGCCATCTCACGGGAAACGTAGCGGTGGGAAGTACCGTGTGCGCCGTAGCGGCGGATCTGATACTTTTCAGCCATTTCTGCGGAGATGCCGTAGGTGTAAGCCTGCTCGGGCATGGTCTGATGGAATGCGGTATCGAATACGAGTACCTGCGGCTTGTCGGGCATAACTGCGAGACAGCCCTGGATACCCATTATATGTGCGCCGGTGTGGAGAGGTGCGAAGTCACGGCAGAGCTCGAGCTTTGCAAGCACCTCGTCGGTCAGAAGAACGGATTCGAAGAAGTAAGGACCGCCATGGACGACACGATGACCTACAGCCTCGATCTCGTTCATGTCGGAGATAACGCCGGTCTCGGGGTCGGTGAGGTACTTTACGACAACGTTCGTAGCGACAGCGTGGTCGGGCATCGGTATCTCGACCTTGAGCTTTTCGCCATCCTCACCCTTACGATGCTCGATACGACCGTCGATCCCGATGCGTTCGCAGATACCCTTTGCGAGAACGGATTCGGTCGCGGTATCAAAGAGCTGATACTTGAGAGACGAGGAGCCTGCGTTTACGACTAAAACTTTCATTTTGAGTATATTCCTCCGATTTTGTTTGAATAGTATTTGACAGAGAATGAAAGATACTATATAATTATATATGAAAAGAAGCGAAAATACAAGAACTTTTAACCAATTCGTAGGAAAAGATAAAATATGATGAGACTTGAAAGCGTTATTTGTGAACTTAACCCAATACATCTCGGGCATAAGCTCGTTTTCGACCGTGCCGCAGAAGGTGCGGACGTAGTATGCGCCGTTATGTCGGGGAGCTTCGTCCAGCGCGGTGAGCCTGCCTGCTTCGACAAGTACGCACGCGCCCACGCGGCACTTCTCTCCGGCTGTGACCTTGTGGTCGAGCTGCCGTTTCCGTGGTGTGCCTCGGGTGCGGAGAGCTTCGCGCTCGGCGGTGCTTCCGTTGCCGCCGGAATACTGTCGGGTGGGCTGACGTTCGGCTCGGAATCGGGACGGCTCGACTATATAGAGCGTCTTGCAGATGTAAAGGCTTCCCCCGAATTTGAGTCTGCAATACGTGAGACTGAGTCGGAGTCACGCGGTCTCGGAAGTGCCGTGATATTCGAGCGGACACTGCAACGGCTCGGTATCGAGTCAATGCCGGGTGCGAACGATAAGCTCGCCTCCGACTACGTCCGCTTCGGTATGGCTCGGGACTGCGGTATGACCTACAGGGCGGTCGCTCGAATGTCCGACATGAGGAGCGCGGCAGAGCTTCGCGCACTTCCCTTTTCGGAGTGTGAGCCTTATATGCCGTCCGAGGCGTTTCGTCTGCTCGGTGAAGCTCCACGCTGTCGTGACGGCTACGCGGAGCTTCTCTTTCGTCACGCACTGCTGTACCTGCGTGACACGGACGACCCGATATTGCAGCTTGCGGCGAAAAAGGCACGTGAGGTCGTATCAGCCAAAGAATTCATGAGCAGGCTCGGAACAAAAAAATACACCGCCGCACGTATGCGACGGGAGCTTCTCTTTTCGATATGCGGTGTACAGACGAGTATGCTAAGGGTCGCGCCGCGCTACACCATCCTTCTTGCCGCGAACGAGCGCGGCAGGCAGTATCTGTCCGAAAACCGCCGCAGGCTCCAGATCGGCGTGATAACGAAGCCTGCCGACTACTCGCCGAGCAACGAGGTCGAGCTGAGGCTTCGCAAAAGTCACCTTATCGCGGACGAGCTATACTGTCTGATAAACGGACTTCCCATAGACACGTTCGTCAAGCGTCACCCCGAGATCGGCTGAAGCAGTCTGAGACTGCTGAGGCAGTCTCAGACTGCCTCAGCCGACGGATATATCCAGATGGGGTCAGACCCGTATATTCCCGAAACAACCGACCTGTTCTGCATTACCTGTGAATATACATTCTTGACAGCTCGGATTCTCCGTCCCCCTG
>CAYSKU010000077.1:0-10773 GCA_964431775.1 uncultured Ruminococcus sp.
TAGCGCAAAAAGCTCCGCTATCTGTGCGTATTGACTTTTTTCAAACACGCCCTATCTATTATAGCACAAATTTTTGGTTTTCACAACCGCAAATAAACAGCTCTGCACAGTAAAAGCATTTTCCCTACACGCCCTTAGTGTACTTTGCATCTGCCGGTCTGCACTGCACCTTGTCAATATCTCTGTCCAAAAAGGTTTGGGAGGGGTTCGGGGAGACCTTTCCTCAAAAGGTCTCCCCGGCGTTTCCTTTTCCGGGAGCAAAGCCCCGGTCGTTGAACGAGGCTCTGCTCTCCGCTTATTTCTTTTTCAGACGACCGAACAGTATCGAGAATACGCGGTCGCGATCCATAGCCTCCGCGTGCTCGAGCTGACCGTCGTATGCACCGAAGCGATAGCTGTACCCCTCGTCAACACGCGGACGTGGGATGATGCTCTCACGGAAGCAGTCGGGGTCGATGATCGCGCAGACGGTCGAGATATCCCAGATGACACGGCTCCACGAGACCGCACCCTTCGGTTCACATTCCGCGACATTGTCACAGAGATAATCGCCGAGCGGCGAATCTCCGGCGAGGAAGTGACGAAGCTCGTGTATCGTCACGATAAGGTGTGACGTAACTCCGGCAGCCGGAAACTGTAGTAGCGGCACACCCGAGCGATACAGCGCGTTTACCGCGTTGCGGTCACCGTTCAGGTTGAATTCGGATGCACTGAACCACCTTGCACCGCCGCCGAGCCATATAACGGCGATCCTGTCCTTTATCTCGGGATGCAGAAGTATCGCGGAGGAAACGTTGGTTATCGCACCTATCGCCGCGATGTAGGTGATCTCGTCAGACTCCATGACGTGACGGTATATCGCCTCTGCCGCCTCCGACCGAACAGGCGTCTCCTCATCGGGCATACGTTCCGTTGAACCGCGATAGTACGGCGGCACGTCCACACCGTGCGAATCGCGCACGAGACTCGTGCATATGCCTATCTCACGGTAGCTCCTCTCCATACCGTCGGCGTAGGAGTCGCTTTTGTCATTGTGGAACGGTGCGGCAGTCACCGCAACGAGGGAGAGCTTGTCACGTGCAAGCATGGCAAGGGACAGCGCGAACTGGTCGTCGATCTCGTTATACGTATCGGTATCGAGTATGACGCGCTTGATGCCCGGCTTTTTGAGTTCTTCACGGATGTTGAACATGGTATATCCTCCTGTGGATGGGTCTGTGTACGAAGCAGACCTAATTTTTCAGCGGAAAATATTCTCTGAGCGTTGACTGCGCGACGGTCTTTCGCTCCGAGAAATAGTCGGCAAGGTTATCGGTAGCCGCGCAGTCACGTATCAGACGATACGTTGCCGCGGCAACTGTCGGGTATGCGTTTCCGAACGCGAGCGCGAAGTCGAAGCTTGCGGTATCGAGTATCAGGTCGAGCATATTGACCGAATCGTTGTCACGCAGGACGTTCTCCATATGGTAGTCAACATATTCATCGTAGATGTAGCCGTAGGAGGCGGCATTGAGTGCGGAAAGTATTATCGCCGGTATCTCACCGTTCGTGTGATCCTTCGGTACGGCGAAAACGTACTCCGTATTCGAGATGAGCGTTCGGTATTCCTCACCCTCACTTCCCTTCGGAAGGGGCAGTACTCCCCAGTCGGCGGCAGCACCGGTCATCCACGACATGATGTAGAGGTAGTCAACGAGGAACGCACTCTCACCTCCCGCGAAGCAGTTCACAGCTCCGGCGGTACTGTCGGTCACGGAGCGTGCATCGTTATATATATCGGACAGTATGTCCATGACCCTTTGCGTTGACTTGACCGTATAGCCGATCACGGGAACGCTCCTTCGTCCGGCTTTGACGTAGTCGTTCCCCTCGGACTTGAATATAAGGTCGGGAAGTCGCTCGGCGGTGTTCTGCGCGGTGACGGTATAGTACGCCGCCTGTCCGCCGACCTCACGCTCGGAGTTCAGTGTACGTACCGCCTCGACCGTCTCCATTGCGCGATCCCACGTCCACGTTCCGCCAACGACCTCCGAATAGAGCGAATACGGGTCGATACCGGCTTCGGTCAGCACGCTCTTGTTCATGAACATAGCGGAGAACGAGGAGGGCGATATGCTTGCGTGTCCGGCTACTCCGTAGGTCGAGTAGCCCCCCGAGGTCATGTCGGAGGACTCGGCGTAAAAGTACGGCTGCTCGATATCGAAAAACGGAAGTGTCCGCATATTGACGAGAGTGTCGGCGGCACGGAAGTTCCCGATCATGTATATCGGGAGCATCAAAAGATCTGTGTAGTAGGAGTCGGAGGCGACCGACGCCGCAAGCTCCGCAAGCATCGTTGAAGCATCGGCTACGGAGGTTATGATAGTCACTCCGAATTGCTCCTCAACGTCCTCGTTGCGCTCTGCCGCAAGACGGCTCACGACCGACCCCACGTCATCGGGGTCTATATAATCAGCCGACGGTGTGGTTATAAAAAAGACCGCACCGCCGTAATCACGCTCCGGAAGCTCCGACAGATATCGGCGCGACAGCGTGTAGCTGTCCTCGGTCGGCTCGTAGGGCGTGAACTCGACCGAGGTGTACCTGTCGGTCTCGTCTGCCTCCTCGGTCGCGGCAGTCTCTCTGTGGACGTTCTCCATATCGTTTACGATTATAAAGCCGCAGGACGTCGTCTGAAGAAGCACGACTGCGGAAAGGAGGAGCGCGAAAAACGACAGGATAGGCTTGCATTTCATTTGTAATTTACTCCGTTTTGGGAAAAACATTCTGTTTTCCGCATAGTTATCTGGTAGGTGTCTTTATTATAGGACATCATCTGAAAAAAATCCACATTATAATGTAAAAAATCCTATCGATGTGCGGTTTTTGCTCCGTTTTTCGGGTGTAGCTCGCTTCGACAGCGGTAATTGGGAAATTTACCCAAAATAGCATTTGGATTATTTACCTGTACATTTTTTAGTGGTATTATGGTATAATCGGAAATGCGGTACATTACCGCGCTCGAGTCAAACAAATCGGAGGATAAGAACATGAAAAAAACATCCGACATCAAAAACGCCGCATCGCTCCTTACGGCACTTGCAATAGTTGCAATGTCTGTGCGCGTATCGGCAGGATGCAGCTACGATATCACGTCCGACACCGAGCATTCGGTGATCGCGGACGGCTTTCGGTACGAGGGTGAGCTTCTGTACGTAGAGGATACCGCCTACGTCTCACTTCGCGAGTTCGCCTGTATGGCGGACAACTCGGTCGTATGGTGGGACGAGGAGGAGGAGAGCGCGCACGTTGTGACCGATTCTCTGACCCTTCGCGCACCGGAGGACGAGGAGTACATCGAGGCGAACGGACGTATGCTCTGGTGCGAGTACGGCGTTTTCACCGAAAACGACACTCTGTACGTTCCGCTCGGAGTTGCCGCGAAGGCGTTCGGCTTTTACACGACCTACATACCGGAGGAACACACGACCTACCTTGTCAGACGGTATGCCGCGCTCGAAACAGCCGAAGCCTTTTACGATCCGGAGGAGCTTGACTGGCTCTCACGAATAATCCACGCAGAGGCGCAGGGTGAGCCGTTTCGCGGAAAGCTGGCGGTCGGGAACGTTATACTGAATCGTGTACGGTCGGAGGAGTTTCCCGACACCATATATGACGTTATCTTCGACAACGATCACGGAGTGCAGTTCACCCCGACCGTAAACGGCGCGATAAACAACACTCCGAACGAGGATTCCGTCATTGCGGCGAAGCTCTGTCTTGACGGTGCAAGCCTTGACGACGATATGCTGTATTTTTTGAACGAGGAGATCGCGGAGAGTCTCTGGATACCGCAGAACTGCCGCTTCGTCATGTCCGTCGGTGAGCATTCATTCTATTCGTAAGGAATGGCAGTGGCGGCTGAGCCGCCGAGCAGTCATCGGCGTTCGTGAAGTCGAAGTCGCACGACATCCCACGACAATATCATTGGTGCAGACTTGTCTGCTGACAGGCGGCGTGACGCCGCAAACAGTCATCGGCGTTAGTGAAGTCGAAGTCGCACGACATCCCACGACAATATCATTGGGGCAAATCTATTGTTACGCATTCTCCTTCAGTCACCGTTGTCGCCGCAAACGGCGACAGGCGACAGCTCCCTCCCGGAGGGAGCCTCAACGTGAAGCTAAATCGTCACGTCGGCAGACAAGTCTGTACAAGCTCCACCATCGTGGGATATCTTCCGATCAAAGCTGCACTAACGCCGATGACTGCCTGTCGGCTCAGCCGACCCGATTCATGCGCGCAGCCTCAGGCTGCCGATGACGTATACGCCTGACGTCGGAGAGCATACGTATGCTGTCGCGCAGAAGATGTATCTTCGACTCACCATGATCCAGTACGGTCACCGGATGCTCGGCGACCGTATAGCCGAGAGCATCGGCAAGCAGCAGCAGCTCAAAGTCGAACGCCCAGCCGTTCACCTCGGCTCGTGAAAATATCTCATGCGCCGCCTCTGCGCGAAGCAGCTTTATTCCGCACTGCGAGTCGGTATAGTGAAAGCCGGCAGTCAGCGCGAGAAGACGGACGAACACACGAGAAGCAAGACGGCGTATCGGCGTATAGCCCGAATAGCCGTCCCCTGCTATGGCACGTGACCCGATCAGTACATCTACGTCAGCGTCAGCAGTCACGCGCTCTGCCATGCGGACGATAACGTCCGCACCGTAGGCAAGGTCACAGTCCGTGAATATGCGAAGCTCACCTCGTGCCGCAAGCATACCGCGCCGCACCGCCGCGCCCTTGCCCTCGTTCTTCCCCGAGCTCGAACGCAGGACACGAACTGCTCCGTTCGGACTCGAGGTCTCACGTGCGACACGCTCCGCTATCTCGGGGGAACGGTCGGTCGAGCCGTCATCGAGAAGGAGCAGCTCGTAGCCGCCGGACAGCTCAGCCGCCTCAAGCGTAGCGACAAGTGTACGTATGCACCGCTCGACATTGGCGGCTTCGTTATACATCGGAATTATCACAGACAGATACATATCACAAGACCCCGAAGATCGAATAATCGACATCGACCGTCAGCCGGAACGGCATCTCGGAGGAGAAAAGACGTTCCCTTCCCTGCTCGGTCGTTTTGTAGTAGAACGGTGTCATCGTAAAGAGGGCGCGAAGCTCCTCGGTCGTTCGTATGCTGACCACTTCAGTACTGTGCCTACGCCAGAGCTCGCGAAAGCCCGACGGTACGGGTGGAAGCTCGTCCGAGAGACGAACGTCCTCGTATATCCTGCGGCGCAGCTCGAGCAGATGCTCACGCCCCGATGACACAACGATCAGCAGACCGTCATTTTTTAAGATCCGTGCGGCTTCGTCTCCGGCAACGGGAGCAAACAGGCTCAGTGCAACGTTCACGGAGCTATCCGCAAGAGGGAGACGGAACAGGTTTCCCGGGAAGAAATACGCGGCTGCTCCCTTGTCATGTGCCGCACCGACACCGTCACGCGGCATGAGTCCCTCGCGAACGGCACGCTTTGAGGCCCGTTCGGCGGCATATTTTGAGGCATCGAAGCCGACTGCCAAAAGCTCACCGTCACAAAGCTCCGAAAGACGCTCGATGGTGCGACAGGTATGGTAGCCCTCACCGCACCCCATATCGCAGACGGTGCAGGAGCTTTTACATGAGTCGGGGCTGTATTCCGTGACGAGACCGGCAAGCGTGTCCGCTATGCTGTCGTAGTAGCCGAGGGAGAGAAAGCTCTCTCTGGCGCGTACCATCTCGCGCTCGTCACCGCTCCTTGCGTTCTTCTCCTTGCCCGGCGGCAGTAGGTTCACGTAGCCGGAGCGTGCGATATCGAAGCTGTGTCCGTTATCACAGCGCAGACTTCCCGAAACGCGGTCGAGCGAACGTCCGCAGAGCGGACATGAAAGTATATCTAAAATATCGTTCATTGTGTTATCGTTTTACCTGATATATGATCGTTATAGCATTGACAGATGTACCGTAAAAATTACAGTTTTGCACAAATTATATTTCCGTGAGATATCGTTTGCACAGTTTTGCACAGATAATATTGTCGTGGGATATCTTCCAATTTCGACTTTACTAACGCCGACTATGCCTGTCGGCTCAGCCGACCTGCCGCTAGTCGAGTATGGTCTTGACGAGCTTGGCGTGGAGGGCGTAGCGTGCGTAGTAAGCCGCGTTCGTGCAGGTCGAAAGGGTGAGGATACGGTCGTTTTTGGTAAACGAGACCTCCTTTTTCTTTGAGGAATTGCCGCTCAGCTCGTTCGCGAACTCGATAAAGTCGTCCGCAGACGTAAAGCCTGTACGGAAATAGTTGTAGTCGTAGCGTGTCTCGTATATCGAGAACGGCTCGTAGACGTATATACCGTCGAAGGTGTAGATATAGATGTACGTTCCGTTGAAGTAGTCGTCCTTGAAGAATTTCGTGACGTCATGGAACATCGAGCCGGACGTTATGTTATGTCCGTATATGACAGTATTGAAGTTTCTTGTGATGGAGTCCTCACAGCGATAGTCAACGAATATCGAGCCGATCGGTAGATATTCGCCGTTGTAGGCGTGATTTAGGTAATAGTCGTTGTCGTCACCCTGCACGAGGGGGTAATTTATGTTAGTACCCTCTATAGTTATCCAGCCGTACACATCGGAGTTTATGCTTGCGAGGGAATTAAGTCCGGCGCGCATCTTTTCAAGCTCTTCGTTGTACTCCTTATCCGCGCCGACCGACTCGGTAGTGGTCTCCGTCTCCTCCATACCGTTTCTGATGGAGGTCATATCGTTAAGTGCAGGTGACTCCGCGCCTGCCGCGAGGTACTTTACCGCGCCCTCGTCCGGCTGAAAGGCGTTTGCGAGATCGACCGAGAAGCCGCTCGAAAAGAACTCCTGTTCGAGGCGGTCGTACAGCTCCGCGCCGCGCTGCTTTGCGAGGAGGTTTTGGACGAGCAGAACGCAGCTTATGACGAACACGGTCAGGCAGCCGTAGAACGTTATCCTGCGGAGTATCTCGGAGAATGAGACACGTGCCGCACGAGCCGCGGTTTCGTTAAGCTCGATATCGTCCTCCGTCAGCTCATCGAGCGAATTGAGGAACGCGCCGTTTACGCCCTCCGCGCCCTCGTCCGATCCAACGCCGCAAAGCGAGAGCTCGTCCTCATCCGAGGTCTCACGCAGGTCGGGGGATCCGGAGGCGGACGGTACCTCGTCCTCCTCCGGATCAGGCTCGTTCACGAGGTGTGAACGGAGCGCACGTGCTGTTTTGCCTACCTTATTTAATATATCCGATATAGAAATGTATCTCATCAAGCTATCAAAGCTCCTGCACGAATATTCATGTGGGGCAGGAAAAGACCCCACTATCACATTATATATTATACAACTATATTCTGCAAAAACAAGTGGTCTACCGCAGAATTCTCCGTTTTTTCACCGACTTTTAACAATTGCGGGTCGGCTGAGCCGACCAGATCTGCACCAATAATATTGTCGTGTGATCTCTTCCAATTTCGACTTCACTAACGCCGATGACCGTTTGCGGCGTCACGCCGCTTGATCTCGGAGAGACGGGAGGAGAGGGAGGAGACGATGGAGGGGTAGCGGTAGGCAAGATTCTCTACCTCACCTATGTCGTAGTCGAGATTGTATAGCTGGGGATCGCGTGAGTTCGCAGTTTCCGTGTCCGTCACACGCTGATACGGCGTACCGCCGTCAGGCTCGATGTACAGCCACTTTCCGCGCCGCAGTACACTTCCGGTGTTCGTCCCCTCCGCGTATATCTCTTCACGACCTACGTCATCCTCACCAATGAGCGCGGCATAACGGTCGGTGCTGTCGGTGCTGTCGCAGGACGGAACGTCTGCTCCGAGCATCGCTGCAAACGTTGCAAGCATATCGACCTGCGAGATCATCGCGTGACTTACGCCCGAACGAACGTGTCCCGGCTGACTTACGATGAACGGTATGCGTATACCTCCCTCGAAGCGACTGTATTTGCCGCCGCGCAGTGGTCCTGCCGGACGATGCTCACGGTTCAGCTCCGCCGCACGGTCGAGATAACCGTCGTCAAGAACAGGTCCGTTGTCACTCGAGAATATGACTATCGTGTTTTCGAGAAGTCCGTTCTCACGAAGCACGGACATCAGCTCACCGACACACCAGTCCATCTCCGCGATAACGTCACCACGTGCGCCGAGTCCGGTCGTTCCGGCAAACCTCTTCGAGGGCAGACGCGGAACGTGCGGCTGATGCAGGGCGTAGTAGAGGAAGAACGGTCTGTCGCGGTTCTCCTCCGCGAACGCCTTCGCGTGACTTAAAAACGTCTCCGCAAGCTCCTCGTCACGCCATAACGCCGCCTTGCCGCCGCGCATATAGCCGATACGCCCGACACCGTTCACGATAGTCATATCGTGTCCGTGCGAAGCCTTCATCTTGAGAAGCTCCGGCGCGTCACGTCCCGTCGGTACCTCGGGGAACGGATTGCTCGGTACATCGTACATGACCGTTATCGGGTCGTTCGGGTCGAGACCTACGACCTCCCGACCGTCAAAGTATACGCACGGTACACGGTCGGCGGTGGCAGGGAAGATGAAGCATTCGTCAAAGCCGACATCGAGCGGAGTGCGGTCTATCGGACGGTTCCAGTCGATCGGGGCAGAGCCGTCACTCAGCCCGAGATGCCACTTTCCGATAACGGCGGTGCGATAGCCGTTGTCGCGGAACAGCTGCGGCAGGGTGTAGACACCCTCGTCGATTATGCAGGCGGCATCCCCCGGGAGAATGTGTACCCCCTCACGGCGCGAGGGGTAACGTCCGGTCATCAGCGAGTAGCGCGCAGGTGTGCAGATGGGGGAGGTCGAATATGCCTGCGTGAAGCGCAGACCGTTCTCGGCAAGCGCATCGATGTTCGGAGTCGGTATGTCCTCCGCACCGTAACAGCCGAGATCGCCGTAGCCGAGGTCGTCTGCGTAGAATATCACAACGTTCGGTCTTCTGTTTTCCATTATATATCTCCTTGTTTTCGGGATATTTATTCTTCTTCTACCTTGGTCAGCCCCTCGGGGGATGTGAGTATCTCTGTCTTTGCGGCGTAGCTCGGGTGATCCTTCAGGATACCGAGATCGAGAGGGAAGAACAGCATGGCGGCAGTCTCCGTGTCGATGCCGTAGGAGAGCGCGGACTCTCCGCCGGACGTGCGAACGAACAGAGTGAAGAAGCCGTCCTCGTGCCTTACGTAGAAGTCATGCTCACAAAGACTGTCACGCTTTACGCCGAGCGCGAGCTTGCCGTGCTTCTTACGTGCGGTGAAGACCGCGTGGTCGCCGCTGTTGTCGGTGTAGGTCAGCTTGCAGAAGCCGTTCTCTGCCTCCGCAACGACAGAGGCGATACGCACGTACTGCTCTGTCTCCGAAGCGGGAGCTGTACCGTTGTAGGAGGGCGTGTCCTTACGCAGGAACGTGAGACGCTTGTAGTTCTCACGGTTGACGGAGTAGCGGCTCAGGATACGGACGTTCTCGATACGCGAGTTCGGCGCAGGTGAGGTCAGGTCTGCGATCTTACCGGGCGCACCGTCATGACCGCTCACGAACACGAGACCGTTCGTCAGGTTGATGTAGGGGTACTCGGTCATGTCGTCGGGAAGGAGGAACAGACGAGCATCCTTTTTGTCACAGCCGGCGATAGAGCCGTCCTCCCACGACATGAAGTTGTGTATCGAAAGCATATTGAGGGGAGAATTCATCTCGACCAGTGCATAGCTCGTGTCGAGATATACGTTGTCGCCGAGGAAGTTTGCATCGCCGTGGCCGAGGATGATACCGCGTGTAGTCTCCCACCATTGACCGTTGTCACGCTGAGAGAGACAGCCTGTCCAGATATGGAGGTTGGTCGCATAGACGAAGGATGCCTCCTGCATTATGCCGACACGAGTACCCATGATCTCGATGTTCGACATACGGTTGTCACCTATACGTTCACCTGTCTGTATACCGATGCTGGGGTAGGGGTGATCGGCAGTGCCGAGGATGGTCATGTTCTGGAGGAACAGCGGACGTGAGGCAAAGCCGGGAACCTCGTGACTCTTTGTCGCAAGGAGACCGTAGCCTCTGACGTTGAATATGCCGACCTTATTTACAAAGGTAGATGTACCCTGTACGCACGGGTCGATGTAGATACCGCACTCGTGATCGGCACAGCGGATATTGAGGTTTTCCACAACAAAGTTTCCGTTGCCGCCGAACGTGATGACACCGACCTCGGAGAGGGGATCTGTATCGGAGTGCTTTATGTCGGAAATGAGGAAGGTGTGAGCGGCGTTTGCGGTACCGTTACGTGAGTAGCCGACGCCGTAGATGGGGTTTTCGATCACGAGAGGGTGGCTGACTTTGTACTGTCCTGCCGGAAAGAACAGTGCGAACTCCTTGGTATAGTGGTTGACGAGAGCGGAAACGTCCTCCGAGCCGTCATTCTTCGCGCCGAGCGTCAGGACGTTGACAGCCGGTGCGGTAGGGGTGCAGTCCTGCTGCACTTGGGAGAGATGTTCGTTCATGCTATGCTCCTTTTTGAGAGATATTGTATCGATCTCGGACTCGTTATCGATGGTACGTATAGTATAGCATCTTTTCGTCGGTTTTTCAACTTGTTATGTTTATGACGCACGTAATTTATGCCGTCCGAGGGTCGGCGTGACGATAGCTATTTTGTCCTGTGCAGACTGCTTGTCGGCTAGGGCGTGTTTGAAAAAAGTCAATACGCACAGATAGCGAAGCTTTTTGCGCTAT
>CAYSKU010000078.1:0-10685 GCA_964431775.1 uncultured Ruminococcus sp.
ACGTCAGCAGACCAGATCTGCACATATAAAATTGTCGTGGTATCTCTTCCAATCCAAGCTTCACGAACGCCGATTCATGCCCGTCGCCTCAGGTGACAGGCTCAGCCGACCACGATGCAGCTGTCACAGTCGGAGCAGTCGTCGGCAACGGTGGAGGAGTCGGCGAATGCGGTGTCTCCCGTACCCATCTCAGCCTGTGCGACCTTCATCATGATAGCACACTCGATGCGCTTGCGGAACAGCTTACAGCCGTAATCGTATACGCCCGAGATAGAGCCTGTTGCGTGATATGCGTTCGCCGCACAGCCTCCCGAGCAGTACAGCTTCGCAAAGCAGTCGTCACATTCGTGACGTGCATATACGTTGCAGGACATGAAATCCGTCCGCAGTGCGGTGTTCGTCACACCGTTCCATACGTCACCCATCTTGTACTTCTCGTCCCCTACGAACTGGTGACAGGGGTACAGGTCTCCCGTAGGCGTTACCGCAAAGTACTCCGTCCCCGAGCCACAGCCGGCAATACGCTTGTATATGCACGGACCGTGCGACAGATCGAGCATATAGTGGTAGAACGTTATCGGATGTCCCTCAGCTTCACGGCGCAGCATATCACGTGCAAGCAGCTCGTACTGCTCAAAGAGCTTCGGAAGATCCTCCTCCGTCAGTGCGTAGGGCGTACCCGGCGCGGAAACGACAGGCTCCATCGAGAGCTTGTCAAATCCAAGCTCTGCCATGTGAAATATGTCATTTGTAAAATCTACGTTGTCATGCGTAAACGTGCCGCGTATGTAGTACTCTCGTCCTTCACGAGCGGCAGCGAATTTCTGGAATTTCGGGACTATCTTGTCGTAGCTTCCGACGTTTTTGTAGTCGCGGCGAAGTCTGTCGTGTACCTCACGTCTTCCGTCAAGACTCATGACGACGTTGTGACATTCGCGGTTCGCGAAATCGATAACGTCATCGTCAACGAGCATACCGTTTGTCGTGAGCGTGAAGCGGAAGTTCTTGCTGTACTGTCCCTCAACGGAGCGAGCATACGCAACGAGCTGCTTTACTACGTCAAAGTTCATGAGCGGCTCACCACCGAAAAAGTCCACCTCGAGGTTGACGTGGTTGCCGGAATTTTTGATGAGGAAGTCGAGCGCGGCTTTGCCGACCTCGAAGGACATTACGGCACGTTCTCCGTGATACTTGCCCTGAGCCGCGAAGCAGTATTCGCAGTTGAGGTTGCAGGTGTGCGCGACATGGAGACAGAGAGCCTTTACTGATGTAGTGCGTTTTTTGAAGTCGATGACCTTGTTCTTATACTTGTCCTCGGAGAAGAGCTTTCCGGCAGACTTCAGTGACTCGATATCCGAAAGACATTCGGAAACATCCTCTGCGGTAACTCCGGCAGAGGCATATTTTTCGCATATCACGGAGGTTATCTCGTCGGCGGTATGCTCCTCGTACATGGAAATGATATCGTATGCGACCTCATCGACCGCGTGGACACTTCCGCTGTATACATCGAGTACTATGTTGTACCCGTTCAGTTTATATTGATGGATCATGATCTTGAAATACAGTATCGCGTGAGAAACGCTCACGCACCCTTTCGATTATGTTGAAAAACTCGTAATAATAAAATTCCGCCTGTGAGAAAACTCACAAGCGGCATTTTCATGTGCAATTATTTCTTGGTGTTTTCGCACTTCTGGTTAGCAACACCGCAGGAGGTCTTGCAAGCGGACTGGCAGGAGGTCTGGCATTCGCCGCAGCCGCCGTTCTTTACGCTCTTTGCGAGATCGCGAGTCTCGAGTGTACGGATTCTTTTCATGATAGTACTCCTTTGTATTGATATTTATACAACAAAGGTATTATACCGCATATGAGCGTGAATGTCAAGCTTTTGACCGAAAAAAGAGGAATAAAACGCCGTAGCGTTCCTTACATATTAAAATATGTACAGTCTGCATAGGACAAAGGATCTGTAGATAAGTCTGCACCAATAATATTGTCGTGGGATATCTTGCAATTCCAGCTTCACGAACGCCGATGACCGTTTGCGGCGTCACGCCGCCGACAGGAAATTGGGGGTTGACAAAAGGGGACGGATGATGTATAATCTCTGACAGATCGGGGTGTGGCGCAGTTGGTAGCGCGCGAAGTTTGGGACTTCGATGCCGCAGGTTCAAGTCCTGTCACTCCGAGGTAGGCAGTGCCTACAGCCACGAATCGGCTGAGGTACTGCTTTTTTGTTCGTCAGTCACACGAGGGTGTAGGAAGTGCTTTCCATATACCCCAAAAACGGAGGCTCAACATGAGACTATACGATATACTTCGGCAGACTGCGGAGCGCGGTCGAGTGCCGTACCATATGCCCGGGCATAAACGAAGCACGGCGTTCGACTACCTCGGCGAGACCGCGGAGCTTGACTTTACCGAGATCGACGGACTTGACGACCTGCATTCGCCCGACGGTATCCTGCTCGATACCATGGAGCTTGCACGTGAGACCTACGGCTCAGACCGCGCCTTCCTCCTCGTCAACGGCTCAACGTGCGGCATTCTTTCAACGATATATACCCTCTGCCGTGACGGACGACCTCTCATCACCGCTCGAAATGCCCATAAGTCGGTGTATAATGCGGCAGACGTCTGCAAAAGCCCCGTTCACTACATCATGCCGCGCCTCTCCGAGGACGGTCTCGTGCTTGACGTGACCCCCGAGAGTGCCGAGCGCGCAATTGACGAAACGCCCGATGCCGCCGCTCTGCTCATTACCTCACCAACGTATGACGGTGTCGTCAGCGACGTTTCGCGGATAGCGGATATATGCCACGCTCACGGTGTTCCGCTCATCGTTGATGCCGCACACGGCGCACATCTCGGATTTCTCGATAAAAATATACCATCACCCGTCACGTGCGGAGCGGATGCGGTCATAATGAGCCTTCATAAGACCCTGCCGTCACTCACGCAGACGGGGCTGTTGCATATCTCGGGAAAGCTTATCGACGCGGAGGCGGTCGCGCAGTCACTTTCGATATTCGAAACGTCAAGTCCGTCATATATCCTCATGGCTTCGATAGACGGCTGTCTGCACGAGATGAAAAGGGAGGAGCTGTTTCAAGCCTGGTCGGACAGGCTCTGCGAGGTGCGCCGTGCCGCACGTGAATGCAGACGGATACATCTGCGCGATCCGCTTGCGAGTGACGGTGTGTACTCCTTTGACGGGAGCAAGCTGATACTTTCGTGTGATGACTGTGACGGAGAGGAGCTTGCGTATGTCCTGCGGCACGAATGCGGCATAGAGCCGGAGATGGTCGCGCCGCGCTACGTTCTGCTGATGAGCGGAGCAGGGGACACCTCCGAGATGACGGAAACGCTCTGCCGTGCGCTGTCGTATCTCGATAGGGAAGTGCGTTTTTCGGGAAAACGTTCGAACGAGCGCGTTACCGTACCGTTCGCGCCGCCGGAATGCGTGATGACGATAGCGGAAGCGAGGTCGTCTGCCGAGATAGAGCGCGTGACACTCGAGGAGGCTTGCGGGACGAGACGTGTCGCCGCCGAATTCGTCATGCCGTACCCCCCGGGAATACCGCTCATCGCCCCGGGTGAGCGTATAGCACCGTCTGTCACCTCCGCGATCTCGGACGGAGTAAACGTTCTTACGTCACACGGTCGCTTTGACGGATACGTATATGTCGTCGGCAGACCGGATATGCACAAATAACATTGGAGACATAATAAACAAATGTCGTGTGTAAAAAAACGGCAATTGTAGTTTAGTGCGACATATCGTGCGGTATTTTTTACGTTCATCTATCGACATTTCTTTGCATTCTGTTCATTTTTTTTCGTTAATTTTTGTTTACACCTCTTGCTTTTAACGTAATTATCTGCTATAATCGTATCGACAGAAAATATGTGCGCGAATTTCCCGAGCCTCGTCACGAATCGTATCCTCGTGGAAGATTGCACATTTTTTGTTACCAGCTTCGGTTGTAGAGTGTCTGTCGTTTGACCGATGCTATACAATAAATATAATATTTTTAAATATTTTTATTTGGAGGCAAAAATGAAAAAGCTCTTTAGTGTGCTTCTTGCAGGTGTCCTCGTAGCAGCATCTGCGATCAGCGCAAGTGCCGCAAGCGCACACGGCGGCGGTGTCTACACTCTTGACGAATCCGACAACGAGTACTGGTCCGCCGACCTCTCCATGCTCGACAAGACCGCTCCCGCGATCTGGCTCGAGGACGGTACTCCCTGCGGCTACAACGACCCCTCCTATACAGATGCATCCGGCTCTATCCTTATCGATGAGCTTGAAGCAGGCTGGTACGAGGTAGTCCTCTGTGACCTCGGTACTAACGCAGAATGGTTCCCCGAGGAGGTTAAGGGTAAGGTCGCCCTTGCTGTCCGTGGTGACTCCACCTTTACCGTAAAGTCCGAAAACGCTAAGAACGCCGGTGCTATCGCCTGCCTGGTCGGCAATAACTGCCGCGACGAGGAGGCTATCGACGAGGACGGTAACGTAACTACAGGTACTTATTCCAACATAAGTATGTCCGTAGACTACTACACCATCCCGATGTGCTCTCTCGGCTCTGATACCACCGTTCGTCTCGTAGCCGCTACCGCAGATATCTCCACCGCGGATGCCGTTGACGCTATCCGTGCCGTATTCGGCGGCAACCTTGAGCTCGGTCTCGAGTCTAAGAGCTCCGCATGGGTGTTCATCGGTAACGAGGAAGAATACAAGGCTAACACCACTCGCACCGATGCCAATACCAAGACCGGCGCAGACGCTGTCGCTCTCGTGGGCGAAGCTCCGGCAGTCGCTATCTCCGCTCAGGAATATCCGTCCATGGATCCCATCGAAAGCACCGGTGAGGGCTACGCTTCCCTCGAGGATGCTGTCGCGGCTATCGGCAAGACCGCTATCACAGGTGTCACCTATGTGACCGGTACGAGCGGTAACGCAAGCGAAGGTCCGGAGAATATCTGGGACAACGATACCGCAACCAAGTTCTGCACCACCAACGTTCCCACTATCTCCATCGCCGAGCTTGACGGTGAGTATACCATCGATGGTCTCATCATGGCTACCGCTAACGACAACTCCTCTTACAACAACCGTTCTCCCTATGAATGGGCTGTATACGGCTCTGCTGACGGTGCTGCATGGACTGCACTTGCATACGGTGACGACTACTTCTTCGCAGAGACAGACTTCACCTATTACGCAGCTCCTCTGACCACCGAGGGTACCTACAAGTACATCATGTTCCAGTCTGAGGGCGGTCTCTCCGGCACGTTCCAGATGTCCGAGCTCGTTGTCTGCGGTACTAAGACTGTAGCAGAAGAGCCCGTTGCAGAGGAAGCTCCCGTTGAAGAAGCTCCTGTAGAGGAAGCTCCGGCTGAAGAACTCGTAATCGAGGAAGCTGTCGTTGAAGAACCGGCAGTTGAAGAGACTGTTGTAGAAGAACCCGCAGTTGAAGAGGTCGCCGAGACCGAGGAAGTCGTTGAAGAAGCGGCTCAGACCTTCGACTTTGGTGTTATCGCAGCTGTAGCGGCTATCGTTTCCGCAGCAGGCTACGCGATCTCCAAGAAGAGATAACAAACATAGCGTAACGAAAAAAGGAGTGGCATCTGTCACTCCTTTTTTGGTGTGTCCGGGTCGTCAGCAGACAAGTCTGCACAAATAATATCATCGTGGGTTATCGTGCAACCTAAGCTTCACGAACGCCGATTCATGCGCGCAGCCTCAGGCTGCGGCTCAGGCGACCCGATGACTGTTCGGCGGCTCAGCCGCCCCGATTCATGCATTCTCCTTCAGTCGCTGCGCGACAGCTCCCTCCCGGAGGGAGCCTCATACACGTGTAGCTGTTGCCAAACGAATACGACAAAATAAACCGTCAGCAGACCAGATATGCACAAATAATATCATCGTGGGTTATCGTGCAACCTAAGCTTCACGAACGCCGATTCATGCGCGCAGCCTCAGGCTGCGGCTCAGGCGACCCGCCACATTGCCATTCGACCCAGCCGGAGGCGAATGGGTCGCCGCGCCGACGAAGCTCGGAGAACAGCTTCTTACCAAGCTCTCTTATTACCTCACGGTACTCCGGATCACCTGCACGATTGTGTAGCTCTCCCGGATCCTTCTCAAGATCGTAAAATTCATCTACATCGGTCAGATTCCAGATGTACTTGTAGCGTGAGGTGCGGATGCCGCGCTGAGTGAACAGACCGAACTGCTGACCGTTTGAGGTGAATACCGCAAAGTCGGGAGTCTCCGTGTCATCGAGATAGTCCGAGACCGGACGACCGTGCCTCTTGCTCTCGGCAGTCAGACCAACGAGAGACTCGACAGTCGGCGCGATATCGAGCGTGTTGCAGCAGAAGTCCTCGACTACTCCGCGCCCGAGCGCAGGATAGCGAACGACAAACGGAACGTGTACAACATCATCGTACAGTATGTAGTGCTTGTCGAGCATACCGTGACTTCCGCACGTGTCACCGTGATCGGCAGTAAGAATTATGATCGTGTCGTCATACTCTCCCGTTTCGCGGAGCGCATCAACGATCTGCCCGATAGCAGTGTCGGTCTGCGTGATCATCCCGAAATAGCGTGCAACGGTCGGCGCGAAGTCCTCCCACGTCTTGCCCTCGAGATGCCAGTTCTCGATCTGCTTTTTCTGTATGTACGGCTTTCCCTCGAACGTGTCACCAAAGCCGCTCCACGGTGTCATGTCCTCGGGTGAGTACATCGTGTCAAACGGCGCGGACGGACGGCAGGGAAGGTGCGGGTCTGTTATATCGACCCACAGATGCCACGGCTCACCGCTCTTGGAGCTGCGTATGAAGTCGGCGGCAGAACGGCAGATACGATAGGTCTTCGTGTCCTCGAAGGCTATGGGGTTCGATTCGCCGAACCAGCCGTTCACGTAATTTATGTCGCCGTACTTTTCGTGTAGCTCACGACTCCATGCACCGTTGTCGAAGATGGTCTCGTAGCCAAAGGAATTTTCGTTTCCGTGGGGGGATGCGTCCCAGTGACCTGCGAAGCCGCAGTGCCAGCCACTGTCACGTAGCTCACTGACCCACGTCGGAACGTTCGGGTCTGCTCCGTCGGTCTTGATGAAGTTGTAGTTGAACAGCGCACCGATCGAGTCGGGCTGTACCCCCGTCAGCATGGACTGACGGGACGGCGCACAGACCGGAAGCGGAGTGTACGCATTTTTGAAGAAAAGTCCGTCGGCGCAAAGCGCGTCGATGACGGGCGTTTTGACCGGATATATACCGGAAAAGCCTATCGAGTCGTAGCGAAGCTGGTCGCATACGATAAGAAGTACGTTAGGTCTTGACATATCACACCTCATGCTCGTTTCCACGTTTTGGAAGCTCGTCTGTACCTCGGGTCAGGAATTTTCGAGAATGTAGCGGGCAGCCGCCATACCGGCTTCACTGCCTATCTTGCCGTCCTCCATGCCCTCGAACTCAACGGAAACGTAGCCGTCGTAGCCTGCATCACGGATGAAGCCGAGAGATGCCCATACGTCAAGGTCGCCCTGCGCGAGTATCGAGCCGCGAAGCATATATTCGCCGGAGTTCGAGGAGAACCAGCAGCCGGAGTCACAGCGGAACAGACCGCCGTTTCCGGTAAGGCGGTCGGCACGGCGAATGTAAAAGTCCTTGAGGTGTACCATCTTTGCGTAGGGCGCACACTTCTTTACCGCGACCTTCGTGTCCTCGTCAACGCAGGTGAAGTTACCGGTGTCAAGAAGAAGACCGAAGTTCTCACGGTCAACAGCCTCGATGAGACGGATGACACGGTCAGAGCCGTTTACGAAGAAGCCATGGTTCTCGACAAGCGTGGTGATACCGTAGCCTGCCGCATAGTCTGCAAGCTCACGGCACGTCTCGACTGCGATGGGAAACTCACGCTCGAACGCGGAGGGCGTGTTCGATTCGAGAGGACGGCGGAACGACGATATGTCGTGACGCATACGCTCCAGACCGAGCTTTGCGGCAACGTCGATGTGTCTCTTGAGACGCTCGACCTCGGCACGGCGTTCATCGACATCGAGCTTCAGGAGGTCGCCTAGAACGGCGTAGTCGGAGAGGGGAAGGTCTATCTCGGCAGAGACCTTGCGGATATCCGCGATGAGAGCCTCGTTGAATTCGCCTGTCTTGTCATCGTGAAGCGTAAAGCCGAAGGGAACGAGCTCGATATGCTCCGCACCCTTTTCCTTTGCGAAGCGCATTACCTCGGTTATCGACATAATGCCGTCGCAGATGTAGTTGTTCATGCTGTAGCTGGTAAGACCTATCTTCATCATGATCTATTGACCCTTTCTTGGTTGTAATATATTGATCGAATTTATGTTTTCTTGCCTGTGCGCCGTGTCGGCGGCGGTCTGAGATCGCAAACAGTCATCGGCATTAGCTCAGTCGAGATCGTAAGATATCCCACGAGGGTGACGTATCACCTCGATCTTTAACGTATGTCTACACAAACTATACGGTCGTGGGTCATCTTGCGATGTCGGCTTCTGAAATGCCGATTCTTGCCTGTCGGCTCAGACCGCCGCCTCAGCCGACTATAAAGAGGTCGTATATGTCGTTTTTGGGGACACCGCGGAGACGTGCGACTGCCTTTATGGCTTCCATCTTCGTCATTCCGCCGGCGATAAGCTGCTCAACGTGCTCAACGGGATCGTCGGGATAGTCTGCCGCGACCTCCGCCTTTGCTGCTCCGGCAACGACAAGCACGTATTCGCCACGCGGCTCCCTTTCGGCGTAAAGCTCCACTGCACCGGCAAGAGTGGTGCGACAGACCTCCTCGTTCAGCTTCGTTATCTCACGGCAGAGCGCGAGCTCACGCTCACCCCCGAAGCTCGAGCATAGGTCGGAGAGCGTCTCACGCAGACGATGCGGTGCTTCGTAGAATATCATGGTGCGCCGCTCGGTCGATAGCTCCGCGAGACGTTCGCGCCGTTCGCTCTTTGACGTGCCGATAAAGCCCTCGAAGGTGAAGCGACCGGTCGTGAGTCCCGAGAGGGTGAGCGCGGTTATCGCCGCACAGCACCCGGGAATGCTCGTCACACGTATATCACGCTCGTGACAGAGCCGTACTATGTCCTCCCCGGGGTCACTTATCGCAGGTGTTCCGGCGTCCGTGACGAGCGCACAGGACTCTCCTGCCTCGATACGCGAGACGATGACCTCACCGCGTTCGCGCTTGTTATGCTCGAAGTAGCTAAGCATTGGCTTCGATATGCCAAAGTGCGCGAGCATACGTCCGGTGTTTCGCGTGTCCTCGGCGGCGATAAAGTCCACCTCGGAAAGCACCTTGAGCGCACGCTCGGAGATGTCCGCAAGGTTGCCGATGGGGGTCGCCACAAGGTACAGTACCCCACCCTCGACAGCGTTCTTTTCGGCTTGTGAAACGTTTCTGTTTTTCGGATAGCTCATAATTATCTTACCTGACGAAATGTCGTTTGTTCGTATGCGTGTGCGGAAGAAGCGGAGACAGCAGCTGCTCTCGAAAAGGGAACGCTCGGAGAGACCTGCCGAGACAATATTTGGCAAGCTTTGCCGCCGTGGCTCGTCTCCACTATTTGACAAAAATAAAGCCTATAGCCTCTGTTCGGCGTTATTTTAGTCGGATAGGAGAGATGTCCCACGATGGTGTAGTATAACCGAGCCGTCAGCCGACCAAATCTGCACAAATGTCATTGTCGTGGTATCTCTTTCAACCTAAACTGAAAGTGCGCCGATGACTGCCTGTCGCCTCAGGCGACCCGATCCATGCCTGTCGGCTCAGGCGACCCGATGACCGCCTAAGTCTGCACCAATGATATTGTCGTGTGATATCGTTCGATTTCGACTGAAAGTGCGCCGATTCATGCCTGCGGCGTCACGCCGCTAGAATAGGTGGGAGAGGGAGAAGGTGTCGTAGATGAGCTGCATATCGGGTGTGTAGCGTGACGAGGCTTTGTCCTCGTATATTATCAGCGGACGAGCGAATACCATGCCCGATGCACCGCCGCGCCGCGCCTCCGTCAGAACGAGACACGGCTTGTCCGCGATCGACGGATATACGAACACCGCTCGCTTCGGCTCAAGCCCGTTCTCACGCATGGCGCAGAGCAGGTCGGAAAATCGATCGGGACGATAGACGACTGTAAAAATCCCACCGAAGCGGAGGAGACGGCGAGCGGCGGAGCAGAAGTCGGCGATAGTGCCGTTTTCCTCACGGCGAGCTATGTTCATCTCGACTGCGGCGTTCGTTTGACCGCTGTCCGCCTTCATGTAGGGCGGATTCGAGAGGACGGCGTGAAGCTCACCGCCGAAGGTGTCGGCGTTAAGTGAGCGCACGTCGGCGCAGTGCGCCGTGACGGCGTGTTCGAGGTGATTGAGCGAGATGTTGCGACCGATGAGGTCGGCGAAATACGGCTGTAGCTCAACGGAATGGATGTGTTCGTAGCGACCGCGAGAGGCGGCGAGGAGGGAGACCACGCCCGTGCCGCCGCCAAGCTCCGCGCATATACCGTGAGGTATCGGGCGCGAGAACGCGGCGAGGAGGTAGCTGTCCGTTCCGAAGGTAAGTCCGGACTTTGACTGGATAAGTGAGAGCGACTCGTTTATCTCGTCGAGACGCTCGGTCTGCGGATTGTACATGGTACGTCCTT
>CAYSKU010000079.1:0-10680 GCA_964431775.1 uncultured Ruminococcus sp.
GACAGATGCCATAATCGTAATTTCTGCAATTACTTTCTTATGAGCACCCGTGTAAGGCGTGGATACTTTTTATGGGGGATCAATTCTTTTTGAATTCGTAGCCGTCGAGGAAGATACTGCTACCTTCCTTTGAAAATTCGTATTCGTAATCGATCTCAACGTTGAAAATACCAAGGTCGGCATCTCCGACGATCACAAGCTTGCCGTCATTAAGTGTCCAGTCGAGAACACCGTATGCACATATGGAATCGTATACGGTACACTTGTCTCCGTCAAATTTGATCTTATAGATCTGTCCGTCAATATTCGGAGAATCATCTTCACATTTGTACGTTCCCGACAGTCCCGAGGTACAGGATATCAGTAATACCGCGAGTATCGAGAGCATAAGCAGAACGGATATCAGTTTTTTCACTTTTGCCTTTTCTTTCTTGAAATGTCATATTGTTGTAAAGACCCACACCGATCTGTCGTACTACTGTAAGATCGCGTTTACGATATAAACGTTATGATTGCTTGCAGTATCCTGATTGTTCACGATTTTGATCTGCGAGACTCCGGTAACATCTATCTTTACAGTTTTCAGAATGTCGCCACGCTTCATATCGATCTTATATAGGAGTGTGTCATTGTCACCGAGAATGCTGATAGAGTCATCCTTTGAGGCTTCGGATCTTATATCAAATTGAAGCGTGGAATGCTTACCGCCTATATCGTATGACAGATACGCTCCGATGTTGTAATTTCCCCATGCACGAAACATGATATAATTATCGTACTTTTCACTTCCTATATCCACCGATCTCCCCATATCGGACGAACAGTGTTTGTTATACGTCATGTTGCTGTTATACACAGGCTTATACGTGTCGATAAAATCCACGGCTTCACCCGTGATACCTAGCAAGACGGTGTTGTTCGTTTTGTCGTATTTTGTGTTCATATCCGTTATTTCACCGAGCTGTGTGACGGGGAGATATATCTCACCATTGTAGGATATGGGATACACACGTGCGCCGTTCGCATCGAGCATGGATCTCTCTTCAAGATCATACTTTATCTTCACGTCATAGTCAAGATATGCCTTGATCTCCTTGAGGTTTGCACCGGCAAACGCACTCACCGTTGCAACGGAAGACAACACAACGGCGGAAGCAATAACTTTCGTTAAGGTCTGTTTTTTCATGATAAAGTCCTTTCGTGAGTGATGGTACGGTCTCATTTACCTTACCGCCTATCATCGGATATCTGTGATCGTATTTGTACGTTTCCGATGTACACGAACGCAACAGATCAGCAATACAGCAAGCGTCGCAAGCGCGATCAGGACGGAGATGATTTTTTTCATTTTTTGTGTTTCCTTTCTTAAATTATCATGTTTCAATATTTTTTGCGTGAGATCCTGTTGTTGTGCATCTATGTATTTTCAATATATCATCGCTCCGTTTTCAAGAAGATAGGTCTATGCTTTGAATATATACTTACTACACCAACAACAAATACGATCATACTGATGAGCTGTGATGTTGAGATCGAAAAAAGAAATCCTCTGTACTGATCTCCACGGAAGAACTCTGTCGAAAATCTTAATATCGAGTACATAATAAGATAGACCGAGAGCAATTCCTTTTCAAAACGTTTGTTGTTGAAAAGGTAGCAAAGAAGAAGAAATATGATCATATTTCCACCGGCTTCAACGAGCTGAATAGGAAATCTTCTAACATTATTGGCACTTTCAACTAATGAATACTTATATACAAAGCCCAAAGAACATTCTTTTCCGTAGCAACAGCCGGACAAAAAGCACCCTATTCTTCCAAAGAAATGAAATAGTGGAATAAACAGAGCGGCATTATCAACATATCTCTTATAATCTATATGCACTGCTTTACTATATATCAATGCCGATAATATGCCGCCAAGCAGACCGCCATAAAACACATTTCCGCTAAAATAATCCAAAATCGATATATAGTTTTCTCCACTCAAAATAACCAATATTATTTTTTCAAAATTCGTTATACCAAATAAAAGGTGACCTCCAACGATGACACCGGGAGCTGACCATAACAGAACAGTAGTTAATTCAAGTTCATCATTTTTATCAGCTTTTTTTATCGTGAATATACCTGCTGCGAATACTCCTATTAAGGTACACACCATATAGGCACTTATTATTCGACTACCGATCGTAATATTCGGGATCACGTTACCTCCATAGAACACAAGGGGCGGTACATCACAACATCGGATGCCCGCCCCCCCTGCGAGCAAATTACAAGCCTAAGCCTGCCAAACTTGCCAAACTACCTAAGCTACCTGCACAAGCGAGCGCGCAAAGGATACCCGATGCTGCACAAACTGTACCGATGATGCCGAGAACCAGTCCTGCCGTGGCAAGTCCCATACCAGTATTGGACTCTCTGGCAATTCTCTTTCCTTTGACCCCGAACACAATGCCCAATACAGCCAAAATAGCAGTAAAGTACATTACTACTGGAATAAAGGAACCGATCATGCCTAAGATGCCACAGATAAGAGCTGCAACAGCCATTCCGTTAGACTTTCCTTCCATCTTTGAACCCTCCTGTTAATTATTTCAAAAACCTAATGGTTGTTTGACTATGTTGTAAACTTAAGTAGGACTTTTTTTACACAAAATTATTGACAAATAAATATGAACGTGGTATAATTCCTCATGTAGATATACCACAATTCGACAGTAAAATAATATATGTGACAGGTTGAATATCTATTGTAAATAAACCCCTACTTTTCTTTACATTCCGATATTTTCCTAAAGCAAAAAAACGCCGTTCGGGCGTTTTTTTACTTTTTTCCTAAAATATTTATCGTCAACCGACCCGATCCTGCACATACAACATTGTCGTGGGTTGTCTTTCAACCTAAGCTTCACATACGCCGATGACTACGTCCCACCTTAGGTGGGTCAATCGACCCGATCCTGCACATACAACATCGTCGTGGGTTGTCTTTCAACCTAAGCTTCACATACGCCGACTGTGCGCGCAGCCTCAGACCGCCTTAGGCGGGGGTGTCGCTTTTGAGCCAGTCGCGGAAGGTCGTGTGAGATATGCCGAGACTGGCGGCGGCATCACGCATCGACAGCTCACCGCGTTCCCACGCCGAGCGTACCTCCTCGTAATTCTCCGGTCTCGCCATGGCACGCCTGCCAAGGTGTACGCCGTTCGCTCGTGCCGCGGCGATCCCCTCCTGCTGCCGCTGCTTTATAAATTCTCGCTCAGTTTGTGCTACGTAGGACAACAGCTGTAGAACAATGTCCGCGATCAGCGTTCCGGTAAGATCACGTCCGTTTCGCGTGTCGAGCAGGGGCATATCAAGAACGACGATATGTACCCCACGCTCCTTCGTCAGTATGCGCCACTGCTCGAGTATCTCATCGTAGTTTCGTCCGAGTCGGTCGATGCTTTTTATCACCAGAGTGTCCTCCGCACGAAGACGCTTCATGAGCCGCCTGTACCCGGGTCGGTCAAAGTCCTTGCCCGACTGCTTGTCGATCACCATGTATCTGTCCTCTATGCCAAACTCACGCATGGCCAGCACCTGCCGCTCCTCGTTCTGCTCCTTGGTCGATACGCGAATGTAGCCGTACATCTTTTCCATTTCCTTGTTTCCTCCGTAGCCCTGTGGCAATGATGTACCTATATTGTACCCATCGGCGTGTCGCCGCGAACAGATATCGCCACACTTTCAGCTTTGGAGGAGCTTGTGCAGATCGCCTGAGGCGACAGGCGGTCTCAGACCGCACAAAAAAACGCCCCCAAAGGGAGCGTTTTTCGGTAATATAACGTATATTGCTCGGGCGAATGCCTGGCAACCGACCTATACCATCGTTTCCGTATGTCTACGTCAGTCCGCGAGAAGTATATCCTCCCAGAGCTTTTCGTAGTAGGAACGGGTCTCGGTATCGATATCGTGGAAGTATTCCGTGATCGGCTTCCTGTCCTCGGTCGGGTAGAGGTATTCGTTGCCGTAGAGGGAATATTCCGAATTCTCGACGACGGCGGTATTCGGGGAGGCGTAACGGATATATTCGGCGTTCGCAAGTGCGACCTCCGGCTCGAGCATGAAGTTGATGTACATGAGCGCGGCTTCGTAATTCTGTGCGTTCTTCGGTATGCAGATCGAGTCAACGAAAATGTTCGTTCCCTCCTTCGGATAGACGAAGGAAAGGTCGGGATTGTTTTCAGCCATGGTCAGATAGTCGCCTGCGTAGTACGGAGCGATCGCGGCGTTCTCACCCTCCATCTTGTTGAAAACTTCATCCATTACTCGTGCCTGAAGAACGCTGTTCTGCTCCTTGAGCTTTTCGGCGGCTCTATCCCAGTCGGCGTGATCGGTGGAGTTTACGTCTATACCAAGAAGGAACTGCGCTATTGCGAAGGCATCTCTCGGGTTATTGAACGTAAGGATGTTGTCCGCGTACTTCGCATCCCACATTATGCTCCACGAATCCGGTACGCCCTCAACGAGCGTCGTATTATAGATAAGTCCGACCATGCCTACGGAATACGGCACACTGTACTCGTTGGTCGGGTCGAAGTAGAGGTCGCGGTACTCGTCGGAGATGTACTTGTAGTTGTCGATCCTCGAGAGATCGAGCTTCTGTACCATGTCCTCCTTTATGAGACGCTCTATCATGTAGTCGGAGGGGATGACTATATCATAGGAGACAGCCCCCGACTTGAGCTTTGCGTACATAGCCTCGTTCGATTCGAAGTTCATGTAGTTGACCTTTATTCCGGTCAGCTCCTCAAAGGCGGCGTTTACGTCAAACGAGCCCTCACTTCCGTCCGAGATGTACTCACCCCAGTTGAAAACGTTCAGCGTAGTTCCGGCGTATTCGCTCGAATACATACCGGTGGGAGCTTCAAGGGTCGTGTTCTTCTCCCCACAGGAGACCATGCAGGTCGAGAGCATAAGGAAAGCCGCAAGGACGGCACAAAGATCTCTTTTCATTTTATATATCCTCACAATAATTTTTGATCTGCTCGGGAGTTACTTGCCGAGCTCCTTTTTTTCCTGTCTGATCTGACCGATATTGACGATCAGAAGAAGCACGAGGACGGTCAGGAATATAACGCTTGAAAGTGCATACATATCCGGCTTGACGGTCTTTTTGGTCATAGCGAAGATCATCAGCGGAAGTGTCTGGAAGTCTGAGCCTGTGGTGTAATAGCTTATAACGAAGTCGTCGAGAGACATCGTGAACGACATTATCATTCCCGAAACGATACCCGGAAGTATCGAGGGGAGAGTCACCTTAAAGAACGCCTGCATGGGTGTGCTGCCGAGATCCTCGGCTGCCTCCGCAAGGTGTGGGTCTGTCTGATTGAGCTTCGGCAGGACGTTCAGTATGACGTAGGGCAGATTGAACGTGACGTGCGCGATAAGGAGCGTCACGAAGCTGAGTGAGTTGACCGCGCCGAGCATACGTCCGATGAAGACGAAAAGGAGCATCATCGATACGCCCGTCACGATCTCGGGGTTCATCATCGGAAGGTTCGTCACCATATCGAGCGTTGCCTTCCATGCGCGATTTCTCAGCTTGTACATATATACCGCCGCCGCTGTTCCGATGACCGTTGCGATGACTGCGGACGTTACCGCAAGCACGAGCGTGTTACGGAGCGCGGTCATGGTATTGCTCGAGGAAAACAGCTCCGAGTACCATTTGAGCGAGAAGCCCGAAAAAACGGTGGTACTCTTTGCCTCGTTGAACGAGAAGAACACCATTACGAGAAGCGGTGCGTACAGTATCAGGTATATGAGCGCAATAAAGATATTTCCGAATGTCTTTTTCATTTTCGCACCTCGTCACATGATCAAGCCGTCGTTCGAATCTCCGGCGAACCTCTTCATCAGAGCCATGCAGATAAGGATCATGACCATCAGCACGAGTGAAAGTGCCGCGCCGAGGTTATAATTGTAGAGCGACTGTATCTGCTTTTCGATAGCGTCACCGATCAGCATTATCTTACCGCCGAGCTTTTGCGAGATATAGAACGTGCTGACAGACGGCACGAACACCATCGTAAAGCCGGACACTACCCCGGGCATAGACATGGGGATTATGATACGGCGCAGCTTAGAGAGGCTGTTCGAGCCGAGATCCTCCGCCGCTTCAAGCACGCTCTCGTCTATCTTCGACATGACCGTGTATATCGGCAGTATCATATACGGGATATAGTTATATATCATACCGAAGATGACCGCCCCGGGAGTACCGATCATCTTGATCGGCTCGATACCGAACAGACCGAGAAAATTATTGATGATGCCGTTCTTTTCGAGGATGTTCATCCAAGAATAGGTACGGATAAGGAGGTTCATCCACATCGGGAGCATGACGAGCATCATCATGATACGCTGTGTCGAGCCTTTTTTGCGGCTCATCAGGTACGCAAAGGGATACGATATAAGGAGACATATCACCGTTGCGATAAAGGAATACTCGATCGATATACCGAATACCTCCTTGTATTCCCTGAGCTTTGCAACGTTTGAAAGTGTGAACTCACCGTTTTGGTCGGTGAAGGCATAATAGACCACTATGACGAGCGGAACGATGATAAAGAGCATCGACCACACGATATACGGTGCGCCGAGCAGACGTTGACCGAGCGTTTTTCTTTTCACGTCATTCAGCCTCCTCGTCCTCAAGGACACTGAGAGTGTCCATTTCATCGGAGTAGGAGCTGTAGTCGCCGAACTGACCCGAATACTTCGATTTCTTCATAACGTGGATGGCATCGGGCTCTATGTAGAGTCCGACCGTCTCACCCTCGTGATGCTCGTCTGTCGTCTGTATCATCCACTTGAAGCCGCCGATATCGACGATTATCTCAAAATGGACTCCAAGGAACGTCACGGACGTGACTATTCCCTGTAGCATACCGCGCTCCGGCGTCACTATGTCAACGTCCTCGGGACGAACGACGACGTCAACAGGCTCGTTCGGCGCGAAGCCGGAGTCGAGGCAGTCGAACGTCTTTCCGGAGAACGAGGCGCGATAGTCTGCCTTCATTATGCCGTCAAGTATGTTCGACTCACCGATAAAGTCGGCAACGAAGGCGTTCTCCGGCTCGTTGTATATGTCGATCGGAGTACCGATCTGCTGTATCTTGCCCTCGTTCATGACGACGACCGTGTCCGACATGGACAACGCCTCCTCCTGATCGTGGGTAACGAATACGAACGTTATGCCGAGAGCCTTTTGAATATTCTTCAGCTCGTTCTGCATATCCTTACGGAGCTTAAGGTCGAGCGCGGCAAGCGGCTCGTCGAGCAGAAGCACCTTCGGCTTCAGCACCAGCGCACGTGCTATGGCGACACGCTGCTGCTGACCTCCCGACAGCTTCGCAACGGAGCGTTTGCCGAAGCCCTCGAGGTTAACGAGGGTCAGCATCTCCGAGACACGCTCGCGTATCTCGTTCTCGGGTACGTGACGTACTCGCAGACCGTAGGCGATATTTTCGAACACGTTATAGTTCGGGAAAAGTGCGTAACGCTGAAAAATGGTGTTTACCTCACGCTTGTACGCAGGAACACCATTCATACTTTTTGAGTCAAAAAACACTTCCCCCTCGTCAGGCTCGAGAAATCCCGCGATCAGTCGGAGAGTCGTCGTTTTTCCGCAGCCGGACGAGCCGAGGAGCGTCACGAATTCTCCGTCTCCTATGGAAAGGCTCATGTCATCGAGGATAGTCTCTCCGTCAAAACGAACGGTAATGTTCTTTAACTCTACGATATTCTTTTTTTTGGGTACAGATCCGTTGCTGTTATCCATTTTTTGCATCCCCCTTTGCGGCAAAAGACCACGTATAGCCGTATTACAGCTCTGCGCGAACCCACACACCGACTGATCACCGCCCCCGCAAAGAGTGTGTTACAAAGCGGAACGACAGGGCAGCAGCCAAACGCCCGTCCCTCCGACTTGCAGCCGTGATCTCTCAGATATGATCTTACTGTACTTTTGTTTACCATATCCCGGTCTTTGTTAAAAACTGCCGGGTGTGAACATCAAAATATTAAGTTATAGTGTCCGCGTCCTACGCCATACCGTCGGGTCACTGACCGTCCCGCAGGTATCCCTTGTGGCGCGTTTTTTTGATGTTTTGGAAATTCCGATGACCTTTGCGTCAGTCGGAAGCGTCAGCACAGATGCAAAAATCGTGCAATAATAATGATACTATGTTTCCATGTAATTGTCAATACGTTTTCGATATTTTTCGATGCTTTTTTCGTAAAATGACGGTATTTTTTATGAAATATCCGCTTTTTTTACGGTTTTTTCGAAATTTACGTCACAAAATATCCGATACGTATCTTTTGCTCCGACACTTCTTGACACAGCCATCGATCCACTGTATAATTATCGTATAATAGCGTAGCTTTACACAAAAACGTCATATACGAGCTAACAGGTAGTCATATGTCAAACACTTATCACAACCTCGGTATCCTCGCTCATGTCGATGCCGGAAAGACCACCCTCACGGAGCAGCTCCTGTACCTCACCGGTGCTATACGGAGCGCAGGCTCTGTTGATGCGGGTACTGCCTCGACCGACAGTCTCTCGATAGAGCGGTCACGCGGTATCTCCGTTCGCACCGCCGCCGCCTCGACCGTCTGGCGCGACACGGTGCTGAACATCATAGACACCCCCGGTCACGTTGATTTTGCCGGTGAGGTCGAACGCTCGATCTCCGCGCTCGACTACGCGATAGTTGTAGTACCGTCAGTCGAGGGTGTACGCGCCCACACGGAGAACATACTGAAGGCTCTCGATTCGCGCTCGCTCCCGCGTCTCGTTTTCGTGAACAAGATCGACCGTGCCGGCTCGGACCTTTCGCACGTCACAGAGGAGCTTCGCCGTCTCCCGGGAGACCACATCTACCTTCCCCTTATGTCTGTCGAGAACGAGGCACGCGACAACGTCAGTGTCAGCTTTTTCGGTGAGCGCGACCTTGATGCCGCCGTTACGGAGGCTCTCTGCGATATCTCTGACGAAGCGGCGGAGGCGTTCCTCTCGGATAAGGTACTTCCGCACGAGCGCGCACGTGAGCTGCTGCGTCAGTATATCGCTGACGGAACGGTCACGCCGGTGCTTTACGGAAGTGCGAAGCTCTCGCTCGGCATACGTGAGCTTGCGGACATGATGGTGGACTTCATGCCCTGTGCGGCTCGTCTTGCGACCGACACGCTCTCGGGGGTCATATTCAAGATCGAGCATGACAAGACGATGGGAAAGATATCCTACATCCGTATGTTCGGCGGTCAGATAAAGAACCGTGATGCCGTTGTGCTGATCGATCCGTCCAAGCATTCGACGGTGAAGTCCGGTGATGAGGACGACGACAACGCCGCAGTCGAGCTTGCGGAGGAGCCGCCGGAGGTCGAGAAGGTATCGCAGATACGAACCTTTCGCGGAGCGCGTCCGACCGATACCGGTGAGGTGACGGGCGGCAATATCGCGGCACTTTGCGGACTCTCCTCGGCAAAGACGGGACAGTTCGTCGGCTCTCTCGCGCTCGGCGACTGCTACAGGCTTGCGTCTCCGTACCTTCGTGTACGTGTCACGCCGAAGTCGGGGGATATCACAAAGATACCTCAGCTTGCGGAGGCACTGCACGAGCTGTCGGACGAAGAGCCGTACATCGATGCGAAGTGGGAGAACGGTCAGCGTGAGATAACGATAAACACGACCGGACGTATCCAGCTCGAGGTGATCGACAGTCTTCTCCGCGAACGGTACGACCTTGAGGCAAGCTTCTCGCCCCCGACCGTCATATACAAGGAGACGCCGTCACGTGCCGGCTTTGCCTACGCGGACTACACCATGCCGAAGCCGTGCTGGGCTGTGGTACAGTTCAAGTTCGAGCCTATGCCGCGTGGGTACGGTGTATCGTATCACGGCAAGCTGCCGTCGAATCAATGCTTCTACAAATATCAGACACACATACGTACCTCATTCGAGCGTTGTCTTGAGCAGGGGCTGTACGGCTGGGAGGTCACGGACTTCAAGTGTACTCTTGTAGGAGGTCAGCACCACACGATACACACGCATCCGCTCGACTTTTTCGTCTGCACGCCGATGGCGTTCATGAACGGTCTTGCCTCACTCGGTTCAACGCTACTCGAGCCTCTGCTCGACCTGCGTATCTCCGCGCCCTCCGGAATATCGGGCAAGATCATAACGGAGCTTGTCCGCATGGGAGGCGAATACGACACACCGATGACGTTTGGTGACGTAGCGGTCATAGATGCTATAGTACCGGCGGCGAATTATCTTGACTTTCCGGCGAAGCTTGCATCAATGTCATCGGGTAAGGCGGTCTGCGGTGTGACGTTCCGAGGCTATCGTGAATGCACTGACGGACTTGAGCACATCGATCCGCGCCGTGGCGTGAACCCTCTCGACCGTGCGAAGTGGATACTATGGGCGCGTGGCGCGATAACGACCAGTCTGAACGAGAGATAGGCGGCAGCCTGAGGCTGCGCGCATAGTCGGCACACTTTCAGTTGAAATTGCAAGAGACCTCACGACAATATTATTAGTGCAGATCTGGTCTATAGAACGTTTGTCTTATGCAGACCGCTTGTCATCTATAGACTTTTGGTCTTGTGCAGACCGCA
>CAYSKU010000080.1:0-10573 GCA_964431775.1 uncultured Ruminococcus sp.
AGACCCTTTGCGACCGTATACGTCCGGTCATGACAAAGGAGCAGCTCGAGGGTCTCATCGCTCTGATGACCGAGAACGCCCCCGACTGGATCGAGGACAACAACACACGCCGCACCGCCTACAGTGAGATATTGCAGTCCGCCAAGCCCGAGAAGGTGCTGTCCGTCCTCCGTTCGCTACATACACGAAGTGAGGCTCTTCGCCAAAAGAAAAAACGTCTCCACGTCTCGGACGAACGTCTCTTCCACGATGCGGAGCGTATGCTGTACGGCGAGATCGCCTACGTTGCCGGTATCCGTGTCGAGGATGTCGGCTCATACATTGCACGTGAGCTTGAGAAGCTGACACGATAACACTGCCGAAATCGTCCGCATATAACCAAAAACGGTGATATACCGCGATACTCGTATACGAGAGCGGCATCTTCACCGTTTTTTATGCTACCGTTGCAGCAGGTCGGGGAAACGTTATATGTAAAAATTTCACACAGACTATTGCAATTCATCGGTCGATATGATATAATTACAGCGTTCACGCCGGTATGTTGGAATTGGCAGACGAGGCGGACTCAAAATCCGCTGCCGGCAACGGCGTGCGGGTTCGACCCCCGCTACCGGCACTCGCTCCCCCGTAGGTATTCTCGAGGGAGCTTTTTTATTTTCCGCTTCATCCGCGAAGCAGCTCGTTAACACGTCTCTGCACCGCCGCGTGATCGTGTCCTGCCGCCGTCAGACGGCGCACCCTCTCACCTCCGTTTCCCCAAAGTCCGGCTATGACCTCACGTGCAAGTCTCTCGGTGCAGTCCTCACGCTTCGCAAAGTCACGGTAGAACTCCGAACGATCGACTCGTCCTATACAGCCTGCCGAACGACCGCTCCACGTGTACTGCCATGCGTCATACGCACCTATGCGCGGCTTCCCCGAAAGTCGGGCGCACCATACGGTGTACCCTGCCGCACGTATCGCAGAGCCGTCTATCTCGTCAGAGAACCAGCTCTCCGAGCAATACAGTCCGGCAGTATAGCCGACCTTTTTCAGCTCACCGAGGAACGACAGCGCGTACCTCGTTCGTCTCTCACGTCCGATCGAGTCGCCGCGACCGTTTCCGTTCGGCTCACAGTACTCGGAATCAAGGTACACCGGATATTCTATCCTGTACGGCGCGAGCAGAGCTGTGAGGTATCGCGCCTCCTCTACGGCTTCAAAGTCACTTACCGCCTGTGAGAGCCAGTACGCCCCCACAGGTATCCCCACCTTGTTTGCCGCAGACACATTTTCGCGAAAGCGTTTGTCGCACACGAGCGTACCTGCCGTACCGTAGCCGCGATAGCCGGCTCGAATTATCGCCGCATCGTCAGTGACACGCTCCCACGCGATACGTCCGTTATGCTCAGACACATCTATCACATCGAGCTTAGTCATTTCGCACCTCCGTCTCGGTCTTTCGTGAGATATCGACCCCTGCCTCCGCAAGGATATATACCACCGCCGTAATGACCGACATCGCGTTTCCTGCTACCCTCTCGACTGCCTCTCCGTCACCGCCGAACGCCACTACGATACCGACCGCGATACCGACTACGGCAGTCCACAGCTTACGTGAGCTGAGCTTTCTTATTATCTCCTTAACTATATCCTTCATTTTGTTCTCCTTTCGAGCTTTACATACGTCATTTTTCGTTCATTCTCCGCGAAGCATACGCACACGCTCCTCTAAAACGTGCAGTCGCTCCTTCAGCCTTGCGATCTCGTCCTTCAGCTCACTGTAGCCTGCCGCGGCTTCACCGAGCCGTCTGTCCTGCTTGTCAACAGCAGCCTTGATATGCTTGATATCGCTCCGCAGCTCACCGTCGGCGATACCGTCGCTCTTTGCCGCCGTGACTCGTCCGATAAGGAACGTTGCCGCCGACAGCAGAAGACCCACGAACGAGATAAGCACCGTGTACTCCATGCGATCCCTCCTTTCGTCCCAAAATATACATCCGGTAAAGCACGCTCCTATGATACCATATTATTTGGGACATTCGGGACAAAAAAACAGACCGTCTCCACTCTTTGTTCTGCACAAGTAGCGAATATGGTCTGTTTTTTTATTTTATGTCAGTGCAGTACTATGTCTCGTCACATCAGCCGACGATATCGGAGCCTATGGCACGTATCTCGGTTATCGCCGCCCATTCGTCTCCTGCCGTCGTGAAGTCAGAGAGAGCTACGGACGTCGTCTCACGACCGCCAAGCTCGAACGTCATCGCAGACTCCGTCCTGTAGAGGTCGATATGCTCGACCGTTCCGTCGGAGAAGGTGACGCTTGCACCCGTGAACCACGTATCGTGCGGGAAGTCACAGCGGATCACTATCTCGAGTGCATCGAGACGGACGCTCCGTCCGAAGTCTATCGTTATCTCGTTATCGGACATCGTAGACTTTTCGGGTCCCCACGACTGGTTCGGGAACGTGCCGTGCGAGGTGTTTGACGTGAAGCCGTCTATCGCACAGCGTGCCTCGTAATGTGCCGCGCTGCCGTCAGCCACACTGTTCGTTATGGCGTGAGGATACGTACTGCCGTCCTTCAGGTCGTATACGTTCTCCGCGAGGTTACGTACCTCGGTCAGCTCGTCCTCGGTCGGGATACGTGCGGTTATGACGTTGTTGATATATACGGTATTCTTCGATTCATCGAGTGCGGTCGGGTATATGTCGCCCATCCTTGAGGGGAACTTATATTCGAACACACCGTCCGGACAGTATACTATGCTCTCACCGAGCTTTGACGACAGACATACCGCAACGTACCGTTCACCCTCGGGGAGAGTGATACGTACACCCTGCTTCGACGAATACGACTCCGCAACGTTCAGTATAGCATAGCCCCGACCGACAGCCTCAGCCGAGGTCTTGCCGCTCGTTTCGAGAAACTCTATCTTTACTTCCCCGACGTTATCGTAGCGTCCTGCCTTCTTGTCGATGACTGCCTTGTTCAGGCTGTCGTAATAGTCGCGCTTGTTTCCCTTTTCGTCGAATTCGCGGCGGTCGTTCGACGACCACGTGACGTTTTCGTCATACGCACCGTATGCCGGAACTACAAGGTCTATCCAGCATTCGAGGGTACGAAGCTCCGCCTCGGTGAGGTCTCCGTGACCGCCCCTCAGCTTTTCGATGAGCAGACTTCTTGACGAACCGAAGGAGCCGGGGGAAACTATCTCCGCTCCGCTCATGGAGGAGAGATAATTGACGAGCTCTCCGTCTGGTGAGCCGAGCCAGTTCGTTCCGCTCGGGTATGCGCCTGTCAGAACGAGGTAGGAGAGAGGCCAGTATTTCTTCTGACGTGAGCCGACGACGTTGATGCTTTCGAGAGAGAACGCCGCCTCACGTGAGGAGTCGAGCGGAAGTATCTCCTCGGTGTCGGTATCCTTTTCGTAGGAATACAGGCTCATGTCGAGCTGACGACCGCCTGCCGTATTGCAGAGCGATACCGCAAGGACGTTCTCACCCTCGACAAGATACTCGGAGGCATCACTGCAAAGCTCGAACTCAACGTAGGTATCGACCCAGTTGGGGTCATAGAACAGCTCGTGACCGTTCAGATAGATACGTATACCGTCATCATAGGTGATCCTCGTGCAGAGCGGAGAGTTCTTGAACGCGGCAACCTCCTCGACCTTGAAGGTACGGCGAAGTATTATCGCGTTACGTGAGCCGCTCCAGTCGGTCTTCCAGCCGATACCGTCTATCGTGCGGTCTCCGAACGGAGTCTGACCTATCTTCCACTTTGTCGAAGCATCGGAGGCTGTCGTCCAGCCCTCGGGAGCATCGTCAAGTGAGGAGGACTGGATATATTCCCAGCTTGCGTATTGACGAACGAACGTCTTCTGCTTTCCCTGCACCGCGCCCGACTCGGAGGAGAGTCCGAGGGTGAAGTACGTACCGTCAACCCTTGCAACGATAACGTTCTCTCCGAAGACGAACGCCTCACGCAGCTCGTTCGTCACAGGTATCTCTATAGCCGCCGAGGTCGGCTCGTCAAGTGTAGCTATGAGCGTACCGTTCAGGTACAGCTCAGCCCGTCCGCAGAGCTGACCGGTAAAGGTCAGGGCGCATTCGTTGAGGTCGTAGTTCGTACCTGTAAAGGTCGTTGTTGCGTACATATGACCGCTCGTCCAGACGGTGTTATGCTTCCTCGGTGAGGTCGCGCCGTCACCGAACGGTGCGTGAGCCGAATAGGGGTATTCGCTGTCACCGCTCATCACGCCGATAACGTTGGAGTCGGTCGGGAGATAGCTCCATACCGCATCCTCTGCAAGGATGACGTCGGCAGGAGAGGCATCGTAGCCGTTTGCGGTACGTGCGTTGACCATAGAGTACGCCTCTGTGGTATCGGAGTGGCAGACGATACAGCTCTCGTCAAGTATCGGCTGCACCTCCTTGAGGAACGAGAAGCCGACCGCATCGGTGTACGGGTCGTAGTCCTCGGGATAGTCGTCCATCCAGAGGTCGGGCTGTAGCCTCGTCACTCCCTTTTTCATTGCCAGCGTGGTCGTTCCCGAAACTGTCGGAGCAACGTTCTTGTCCTCGTGACAGCCGACACAGGAGAACGTTTCGTTCGGCATCAGAGTAGTCCACGAGCGCATGGTCTGTATGACACAGCCGTTATCGTCAAGGAGCTGGAAATAGAGTGTCTTGTTCGCAGGTGCGGAGAAGAGCGCGCTTCCGTCCTCCTCGACCGGAACTATACCAAGCACCTTTTTAACGTCCCACGCACCTGTACCGACCGAGATCGGCGTGAACGGGTCGGACGAACCCGAACCCCATGCGACCGTTGCACCGATCGCGGAGGTGCGGAACTCAAGCTCGACTACGCGGAGGTACTTCACGCTTCCAAGGCTGACCCCCTCCATAGCCGCACCCTCGTATACGTTCGATACGTAGAACGTGCCGTTCTCGGAGGCGTAGCTTACCATGCTCGGACGGGTGAACAGCTCACGTGCGTATACCGGCACGATCTGCGAAGCACCCATACCGCCGTGTGCGCCGAGAAGCTCGACCTCGGTATCTGTCGAGGTATCGTAGGCGAATATGGAATAGCGTGCATCGACACCCGTGTAATGATCTACCGCCGAATAAAGGAGCAGCTCCTTCGAGAACGCATAGGGGTACTTATACTGACGTCCGTCCTGACCGAACGTATCGTAGCCGCTCTGCTTCTTCGTACCGTCCTTGAATACGAAGTTGACGGGATCGTCACCGTTTCGTCCGATCGAGGTATCGATCCAGACGAGCTTACCGTGCTGATATACGTGATGTCCCGAGGCTATCGAGATATAAAGTCCGGCTGTGCCGCCGACCTCACGTGTATGCAGGAGAGAGGTCGGGAAGTCGGAATTGTTTCCGTAGACCTCGGTCTGATTCGTTCCGTCCTCGAACATCTGAAATACGCTCTGTATCCACATCTGTGTACGGTCGTTGTAGTCCCATCTCGTGTAGACGATACGACCGTCTGAGGTGACTGTCGGATAGGTGGTATGTACCTGATCGTAGCCGAGACGTATTATGTCCGTACCGTCCGCGTTGCACTTATACATATTCGACACAGGGGTCTTCCAGCAGTCAACGACCTGTATGTCTCTCGTGGAATTAAAGAGTATCGAGCCGTCCGAGAGATATTTCGGCTCAATGTCGGCGACACCCGAGCCAAAGGTGAGCTGTGTAAGCTCACGTGTGGAGAGCGTCATCTCGTAGAGGTGATAGTCGTCCGCGCTGTACTGCTTCCACGAGAACAGCACACGCGCTCCGTCTGCGGAAACGTCGGGGTCGCGTATAACGCCCTTCTTAGATTCAAGAAGAACGTCCTCGTAGGTAACGTAGTCGTCCCCCTCCTTGACGATGGAGACGAGCACCAGCTCTGAGCCGGGGTTGAATACCGCCTCACGTCCCTCGGGGTCGTTATTGTCACTGCCGAGATCCTCCGCAAGAGCCTCCGTGTACGCATAATGCGAAGCACCGAGCTGCTTGTGACGTACCACGACATAATACGGAGTCTCTGCGTACAGCATAGCTATGACGTCGGTCTCCGCAGCTCCTGCCGCGTAGGTGTCGAGCTGCTCCGCAGCACCGGAGAGCGAGAGCGTAACGCCGTTTTCGGACGCAAGTATAGCGACCGTGCCGCAGATCAGGAGCGAAGCAAGAACAAGGGATAGGATACGTGCGAGCTTTTTCATAAAACACAATTCTCCCTTCTCGGTCTTATCTTACCTTTAATATATATTCGGAGGCAAGCGGCTCACCCTTTTTGTCGATCAGCTCGATGTGAAGCTCACTGCCCGAGGACATTACCGCCTCATAGCCCGTAAGGTCTACCGTTACCGCCGTAGAATACGCCATCTCACCGAGCGAGAACCTGCCAAGCTCGACTCCGTCCACCGTGACCCTTGCGTAGCACGGTGCGGCAGAGCTTGTCTGACAGCGCACGGTGAAGCGTTCGAGAGTTGCGCCGACCGTGGGTCTTCCCTGCACGGTCTGTCCCTCCGCCGTCACGGAGAAGACCTGCTCTACACCGTAGTCCTCCCCGACCGTACCGATAGAGGAGACGAACGCCGTGAGCTTTGCAACGTCCTCGTCTGACGTTTCCTCGGGAACGAAGGCGCGTACCGCCTCCTCAAGTGTACGTGCCGAGCCGTTGTACATATACGGTGCGGTACGCCACACCTCAACGAGAGTCGGCGTTACGAAGTCACGTGACTCCCAGCCGCCGTCATTGCCGAGCACGGGCGAGGTGTGATATTCGAGGTCGGTGTAAAGGGGTGCCGGATGGCACTCGACACAGCCGTACTGCTCGAACAACGCTTCACCCTCGACTGCCGCTTCGCTGAGCGTACCGTCAAGCTCGAGTGAGGGTGAGGCGGTCGGAAGACTTGCTTTAAGGTATTCGTCTATCGCCGCCGAGGACGACTCGTCTATCGTGTTGAACTGTATGAATTTCATGCCAGAGCGTACCGCCGTTTCCGCATCGGCACGTATACCTGTCGCCATGACAGGAGGACAGCGGTGCGAGAACAGCATCGATGCCGCCGACTTCGGATTTCCGAGACCGTCGTTCAGGTTGTCCCAGTTGAAGCCGTCCGCACGTCCGTCGGGGTGGCACGAGGCGCACGCCTCCCAATTCTGGTAGCACTTTGTCGCATCGTACCACAGTGTCTCACCGAGACGTACCGCATCCGCCGCAGGCTGTTCGCCGGACGACAGGGTCGATATGTCGAGCGTTTCTGTATCCACGACCGCGATGTCACCGGTAAAATATTCGGTGCAGTAGAGTCTTCCGTCACGGTACATTATGTCGCGAACGCCCTCTCCGGGAAGCGAGGTTCTCGTGCGTATCGAATTAAGTATGCCGATCTCGTCCGCAAGCTCACGTCCCTTCGCGGAGGAGAGGATATCGTCAAGCCCCGAGAGCGGGAAGCTCATTATCTCACCTGTTCCGGACAGTGCGAGGTATGCGTTCTCGTCATCGAACGCTATTCCCCACGGGGATGCCGCGCCGAGCGTAACATCATCGAGCAGGACGGTCGTCACGTATTCGTCAGACCTTGCATCGATCACCGCAAAGCCGTTCGAGTTTATCCACGCTCCGTCAAGCTGAGTGGTCGGGTACTGATACCTTGCAACTATCGCCGAGACGAGTACGCGCTCACCGTCGGGCGTTACCTCTATATCCTTTACACTGCCCGTGCCGTTTACAAGCTCGATGACGGAGATCGCACCGTTCGGGTCTGTGCTTGCCGTATCGTAAACGTATACGGAGGCACTGACCACGTCTGCGTTTGCCGCGTCGTCCGGCAGGTGGCAGGCAACGTAGAGCTTGGAGCCGACGACTGCCGCCGCCATAGGCTCACGTCCGACCGCGATATCACGCACCGAGCCGTCTGTCAGGTCAACGAGGCTCACGGTGTTCGAAAAGCGGTTCGTGACGAATGCGGTAGTTCCGATAAACTCAACGTCGGTCGGTGTATGTCCGACCGAATACTCATGCTCGAGCTTGAGGTCGGTCGATAATACGGTCAGAGTTCCGTCAAGCCCACCTCTTGTGACGTAGACCCTGTCATCGTGCAGCTTGACGCAGTGTGTACCGCCGTCAAGTGTCAGCTGTGCGGCGACTGTGCCGTCGGCGTTCCATTTTATGACACGTCCGCCGGTCTCGTCGGTCGCGTAGACCGTGCCGTCCTCAGCCGCAAAGACAGACGAGGGAGAGGTATACTCCTCCGCTGCCGTGCGGCTCTCGAGGGTCGGAGAAACGTTATCCGACATCGGTTCGGCAGTCGAGCAGGAGACGAGAAGTAATGCCGCCGCAAGGAATACTATCGATCTGTGCTTCATGATCTTCTCCGTTTCGTATATTTTTTTATGATAGCCGAGAATAAAAGATACAAGGGTCCTACCGCAGTCTCACAGACTGTAGGTATGCAGTGAGCTGCTTGCCGCCGTCATACCGTTCACAAAGAAGAACGTTACGATCACGGAGATAAAGCCCACAAAGATGAGGATATCACGACTGCGCTCCGTTCGTTTGAAATGGAGCCACGTCATATAGAGCAGCCATGTCGTCAACGCCCAGCATTCCTTTATGTCAAAGCTCCAGAACGCGCCCCAGACCTCGTTTGCCCACACCGCGCCGAGAAGCATTCCCGCCGTCATGCACGGAAACAGCACGCAAACGCAGTCGTAGATACCGCCGTCAAGCTGCTTCCTTCGCGATACGTCACGTACACACAGCTTTACGACTGCCATAGCAAATGCTGCCGCCGCCATTATGTACGCTATGACGTACATGAGTATATGTGGGATAAAGTAGACCGAGCGGAGCGCGGGGGGAAAGTGCCAGACCGCCTCGATATCCATAAAGCAGAGTCCGAGCGAAATGACGAGCGAACAGCCTATTATGTACGGTGCTGTCCATTTTCCGTCACGCAGATACGCCATATACAGGTAGACCCCACCGAAGACAGCCGAGGCGAAGGTCAGCACCTGATACATACTCACAAACGGCACGTACTCGTTCACAACAAAGTTATTTATAACGAGCGTGATCGAGCATAGCTCCGCAAGAAGCCACGCCACTGCACCTCCGCGCCGTTTGCACAGGTACAGCACGAACGCGACTGCGTAAAGTGCGGTCGCGATATATATTATCGTGTGGAGAAGCGCATCACTCATCGGTCTCCTCCGTCCTTTGCACGTGACCTCACGTGAACGTTACCGACCATCAGCATGAGTACCGTACCGAGCAGCAGAAGCACCGCACCGGAGATAACGACCGCTTCCCCGGGGTCACGCTTGAGGAGCAGCTCCACATAGCCGTCTCCCGAGGACATATCGTAGCTCATCAGATAGAGCTTCCAGCCACCGCGCCTGAGCGTATGGTTGACCGACAGCTCACGCTCCTCGACCCGAAGTGTCACAGCATCCGCAAAGGAGACTGTCGCAGTATATTGCTTATCCGAGCTGTCCTCGTAGGTCTCGACCGAAAAGTCATCGATACGAAAGTTGAAGCCGAGGTCGCAGACCTCACCGTTATTTCTCTGTACGCTCGAATAATAGGTCTCCCCACCGATAGGGACGGCGGCGGTCACGCGCTCACCGAAGAGCGAGAACAGCGCGAAGCCGAGCAGGATAAGGACTATCCCTGCGTGAGTAAAGTAAAAGCCGAGCCGCCGCGACAGTCTTTTTGGCGGACGTGCCGCAAAGAGCGAGAGCGTCACGCACACCGCATAGCACGTCAGCACGACATGAACGAGCGGCGAAGAAAAGTCAACGTCCGCGCCAAGCGAGAACAGCACGGTCAGTGCGGCAAAAAACAACGTCAGCGCAAGTGAGACTATACCTGCAATATCGTTAAATCGGAGCCTCAAAGGTCGAACCCCGCTCCAAAGACCTCCTCGACCAGACGCACGAGCTCCCTGTAGGGGTATTCGTCCTCGAGGTCGGAAAGTGCATCAACGTAGGAGCGGTACGCCCATTCCTGCGCGCCCTTATCGAAGTTGTTGAAAAAGCTCCAGACGGCATCACCGAGTCTCGAATGATACGAAGCGATGGAACGGATATTCGAGAGCTTGTCCGCAAGAAGGACTATCTTCGCTTCTCTCGGTGCGTTCTGCATACGCTCGATACCGCGTACCTTTCTCTCCTGCCACGTTTCGGTCGGCGCACGGTCGCGCATCTTATCCTCACTGCACCAGAGAACGATATCGGCGGTCCTGTCACCGAACTCCGCACGAAGTATGTCACCGGTCATTGCGGTATCCTCGAGGGAATCGTGCAGAAGTGCGGCGGAAAGGATATCCTCCTCGGTCGTCATCATAGCCGCGTTTCCGAGCGTTTCGTAAAGGTGGATGATGTACGGCACACCTCCGAGCTTACGCACCTGTCCCGAATGATATCTTGCGGCAGTCTCTGCCGCCCTTTCAAGCTTTGTCATTTTTTCCTCCGTTTTTCGAAATGGGTATTTGAATGTGGTTATTCTTTAGGGCGTGTTTGAAAAAGAAGGAGATATGTACAGGAGCGAGAGAGCTTTGTGATAGACGAA
>CAYSKU010000081.1:0-10516 GCA_964431775.1 uncultured Ruminococcus sp.
CGGAAGGAGAGCGCGGCGGTCTGTGCACGCTCCGAGTCATCTGGTCGCCTGAGGCGACAGGCAATTATCGGCGTTAGTGAAGCTTGAATTGCACGATATCTCACGACAATATAATTCGTGCAAACTCAGGCGACTTTGTGCAGACTTCCCCATCAAGGAGACTTATATTTATGGAAACAGATCTTAATAGTATATCACGGCAGGCGGCACTTGCCGCGCTCGAGCTTTGCGATATCGCGCACCTGACCCCGGGCGGTATCGTTGTTGTCGGCTGCTCCTCCTCCGAGGTAGGAGGCGGCACTATCGGTCACGCCTCGTCTCCCGAGCTTGCGGAGGCGATATATTACGGCATCACGCCCATACTTGAGGAGCGCGGACTTTTCCTTGCGGCGCAGTGCTGTGAGCATCTGAATCGCGCTATCGTTATCGAGCGTGAGGCGGTAGCGACAGCTCTTGCGGTCGCCTCCCTCGGTATCGGCGGCTATCATGCGGTGAACGCCGTACCTCAGCCGAAGGCAGGAGGCTCGTTCGGCACTTGTGCGTACCGTCACATGAAGTCACCTGTTGTAATGGACGGTATCGCGGCAGATGCAGGACTTGACATCGGCGGCACGCTGATAGGTATGCACCTAAAGAGAGTTGCCGTTCCGGTACGCTTATCGGTCAAGCAGATCGGATGTGCAAGTCTCCTTGCGGCGCGGACACGCATTCCCTTCACCGGCGGCAGCCGCGCCCTCTACGACGACACCCAACTCTAACAGCCTGAGGCTGCGCGCATGAATCGGGCAGCCTGAGACCGCAGACAGTCATCGGGCGGTCTCAGACCGCAGGCATGAATCGGGCGGTCTCAGACCGCAGGCATGAATCGGCGTTCGTGAAGTCGAAATTGGAAGATATCCCACGACAATGTTATTGGTGCAAATTTGTCTGCTGACTTTATGTAAAGTCTAAGCTTTACGTAATTTTATATGTAAGAAAAGGCGGTGTAAAAAAAACCGCCTTTAATCTGTCGTATTTCTTTATCTATATTTGTAGGGCGGTGGTTTGCTGCCGCCGAAACAAACAATGAGGTAATGCTATATTTGTTGTATTTCTTTATTATTTTGTCCGTAGCCATAATATTTGTTTTGAAATATAGTTTCCGGCAGGAGCAAGCCCCTGCCCTACGGCTATAGGTTAAGAAATACGGCAAAATTACGCCACCCCAACTCGTAGGTATATACGGTCGGCTGAGCCGACAGGCGATCATCGGCGGCGGTCTGAGACCGCAGAAGGTCATCGGGCAGCCTGAGGCTGCGCGCATGAATCGGCGTTCGTGAAGCTTGGATTGTAAGATATCACACGAGGGTGGAGTTTGTGCAGACTTGCCTGCACTTTTCCACATTGTCGTGGGTCTTCGAACATCTTAGACTTCACGATTGCCGCTGCCTTCAAAATATCTCCCACCGCCTTGCAACCGACCGTGTCTTGTGATATAATGTAGGCAAGTAGCGAGCGCGGCGCGAACTCCCCTCCGTACCGTCTCGTATATCGAATTTCAAGAAGGATACAAAATGGCAGAAAATAGGAACGAAACAGAACGGACCGGCTCCGGTGTCACTCACGAGCCGCGCCTCGGCATCGTCGGCGGTCAGGCAGTGCTCGAGGGTGTCATGATGAAGTCTTACGATAGCTGTAGCCTCGCCGTGCGTACACCCGAGGGCGAGATAAAGGTCGAGAACTCTACCTTTGTCTCTCTGCGTAAGAAGCATAAGCTCTGCGCCCTGCCCATCGTGCGCGGCTGTGTCAGCTTTGTCGAACAGCTGATACTCAGTATGAATATGCTCACGCGCTCCGCCGAGATGCAGGGTGTCGATCTCGACGAGCCGGAAACAAAATTCGAAAAATGGCTCATGGAAAAGTGCGGCGACCGACTTATGACTATCGTCTCCGCTATCGGAACGGTACTCGGTCTCGTTCTCGGTGTCGGCATCTTCCTCCTCCTCCCCACCTTCGGCGCGAAGGGTCTCGACTCTCTCACCGGCGGCTTCATCGGCGGTCACGCCGTCCTCCGCTCCGTCATCGAGGGTCTGATACGTATGCTTCTCTTCGTCGGCTACGTCTGGGGAGTCTCACTTATGCCCGATATCCGCCGCACCTACGAATATCACGGCGCGGAGCATAAGTCAGTCGCCTGCTTCGAGGCAGGTCTCGACCTTACCCCCGAGAACGCAAGAGGCTGTACGCGCTTCCATCCGCGCTGCGGTACGAGCTTCATCTTCATCATGCTGCTCATCTCTATAGTTGTAAATTCATTTCTGACATGGGACAACGTGTGGGTGCGCTTCGGCTCGAAGCTGCTCCTTCTCCCTCTCATAGTCGGAGTCGGCTTCGAATTCATACGGTACGCCGGAGGTCACACGAACCTTTTCACAAGGCTCGTCTCCGCGCCGGGTCTTTGGATACAGCGCATAACGACCCGTGAGCCTGACGACAGTCAGCTCGAGGTCGCGCTGACCGCGCTGAAAAACGCTATACCCGAGGAGTTCGGGGGTATCCCCCACGGCGACGGCTCGGAGGACACATCCACCGACACCTCCGATGAGGGTTCGAACGAATGAGCGCGGCGCAGTCAGGCTTGACGGTACGGTCGATCGCGGCACGGCTCGAGGCGGTCGGCATCGAGAGAACGGCGGCACGCCGTGAGGCGCGGCTTCTGATCTCCCACTTTACGGGGGTGACGGAGGCACGTCTGCTGACGTCCCCCGACGAGGAGTTCGAGTCGGAGGAGCTGTCACGTGCGGTCGAAGCACGTGAGAGGCGGTATCCGCTACAGTACATCCTTGGGACTTGGGACTTCTACGGCTTGAGCTTTAAGGTAAACGAAAGCACGCTGATACCTCGACCCGACACGGAGGTGATCGTTGAAGCGGCGATCGCGGCTTGTCCGAGGGGAGGTCGGGTACTCGACCTTTGCACGGGGACGGGATGTATAGCGGCGGCGATACTTGCAAACGTTGCGGACACGCGGTGCGTAGCGGTCGATCTGTACGAGGACACGCTTGACGTAGCGCGAGAGAACATGGAGCGGCTCGGTCTGTCGGAACGCTGTGAGCTTATCTGCGGCGATGCAACGACGGAGCTGTTTCCGAAGGGCGAGCTTTTTGACGTTATCGTATCGAATCCGCCGTACATCACGGTCGGCGAGATGAGAGAGCTTGAGCCGGAGCTATCGTTCGAGCCGGAGGCGGCACTGACCGACGGAGGGGACGGGCTGTCGATACTGTCGGCGATGCTCGGCATATACAAGTCGCACCTGACCGAGACGGGCGTTATGATGGTCGAGCATGGCTGGCGGCAATCCGAGGCGGTGCTGTCGATCGCCGACTCGAACGGACTCTCCGCGACCCCCCTCCGCGACTACAGCGGCAACCCAAGAGGCTGTCGCCTGAGGCGACAGGCGGTCATCGGGTCGGCTGAGCCGACAGGCATAGTCGGCGTTCGTGAAGCCGAGATCGTTCGACAACCCACGACAATATTATTTGGTGCAGAGTCGGCTGAGCCGACAGGCATAGTCGGCATTCGTGAAGCCGAGGTTGAAAGCGATCCCACGACAATATTATTTGGTTCAGATCTATTATAACGAGTTCTCCTTCAGTCTGCTTCGCAGACAGCTCCCTCCCGGAGGGAGCCTCATCCGCGTATAGCCGATAAATGAAGAAATACGACAAAATCACGTCACCCCAACCGGTAGGGACATACGATGTGACTGCACGGTTCTGTCGTATTCTCCACTACTTAACTGCATAAGACAAAAAATCCACAAACATATCATCTACTATGAAGCTCGAGATCTTTGATACAACGCTCCGCGACGGCGAACAGGGCGCAGGCGTCGAGTTCTCCGCCGCCGATAAGCTCCGCGTCATTCACCTCCTCGATGACCTCGGCGTATCCTATATCGAGGTCGGTATGATGACCGACAGTCCGGTGAAGCAAGAGTTTTTCCGCTCCCTCGAGAGCGTGAAGACCAAAAACGCCCGACTTGCAGTCTTCGCACAGACCTGCCGCGCAGGTGAAGCGGCAAGCGAAAATCCGGCTCTCCGCGCAGTCGCCGAATGCCCCGTTCCGGTCGCCGTCCTATACGGCAAGGCGTGGGCGTATCAGGTGACGGACGTCCTCAAAACGACCGAGGAGGAGAATCTACGCATGATCCGCGACAGCATCGAGTACGTCTGTCACGCCGGACTCGGCAAGGAGGTCATCTTCGATGCCGAGCATTTCTTCGACGGCTACTCGGACAGCGCGGAGTACGCCATGCGTGTCGTTGATACCGCCTTTGCGGCAGGTGCGTCACGTGTCGTGCTTTGCGACACGAACGGCGGTATGCTTCCCGACGTCGTCGGTATGATCTGCGCCGCCGTGACGAAAAAGCATAAGAATATCGGCGTACATTGCCATAACGACCTCGGTATGGCGGTCGCCTGCTCCGTTTCGGCGGTGCTTTCCGGCGTTTCGCAGGTGCAGGGGACTATTTCGGGGGTCGGTGAGAGGTGCGGCAATGCCAACCTCGATACGATCATCCCGATACTACAGCTCAAGCTCGGCTTCGACTGCATCGGCGACAGGGTCACCTCCCTCTCGCGGACGGCACGTGCCGTGAACGATGCCGCGAATCTGACATTTGACGAAAAAGAGCCGTTCGTTGGCGGCTATGCGTTCACGCACAAGGCAGGAACGCACATAGACGGTGTATCAAAAGCACCGCGCACCTTTGAGCATATACAGCCGGAGGCTGTCGGAAACCGCCGGAACATAGTTGTGAGCGGACTTTCGGGACGTGCGGCTGTTATAGATAAGCTGAGGGCATATCTGCCCGATGAGACATTTGACAAGGACGATGAAGCAGTCATTCGGATGACCGCGATGCTTCACGAGCGTGAGGCGGCAGGGTACGCCTACGAGGATGCAGGGGCATCGCTTGCGCTGCTTATAGACGAGGCACTCGGTCGGCGGAGGAGGTATTTTCGTCTGATCGCGCTTCGGGTGACGGTAGACTCTGGGAGCAGTGAGGACATGGGAGCCTCCGCAGTCATAAAGATAGCGGTAGGAGACCGTGAGGAGCTGACCGCCGGTGAGGGGAACGGACCTGTGAACGCGATAGACGAAGCGTTACGGCGTGCCTTGACGAGGTTCTATCCGCAGATCGCGGATATGCGGCTGACGGACTATCGCGTCCGCGTACTTGATTCTAAGGCGACGGCGTCGTCTGTACGAGTGTCGGTCGAATCGACCGACGGCGTATCCGTATGGCGCACGGTCGGCGTATCGGTAGACGTGATCAACGCCAGCTGGCAAGCGATGTGCGACTCCGTCGAATATATGCTTCGGTCGGCTGAGCCGACAGGCATGAATCGGGTCGGCTGAGCCGACAGGCAGTCATCGGCGGCGGTCTGAGACCGCAGGCAGTCATCGGCGTTCGTGAAGCCGAGGTTGAAAGATAAACCCACGACAATATAATTTGGTGCAGGTCTATTGTTACGCACTCTCCTTCCACCGCTAACGCGGTCCCCCTCCCTCCCGGAGGGAGGCTCATTCATGTGCAACCAAAGCTAACGTCAACCTACAAGCGGTCTGCACACGCCCCAATATCCACACAACACATATCTTTTCGAAAGGTAGACATATTCATGAAAACTGTAGCAGTGATATTCGGCGGACGGTCGTCCGAATACGAGGTCTCATTATCCTCCGCATATGGTGTACTCACCAATATCGAGGAGGGAAAATATAACGTCGTCCGCCTCGGCATAACGAGAGAGGGTAGCTTCTGGTACTACTGCGGCTCGAACGAGGCTATCGCCAACGGAACGTGGCTCGAGGAAGAAAAATACCCCGTCTCCCTCGACCTCACGAACAGCGGTCTGCTCGTACTCCGTGACGGAGTCGCAGAATCCGTTCACCTTGACTGCATCCTCCCGATGATACACGGCAAGTTCTGCGAGGACGGCACTATGCAGGGTATGTTCGCGGTCGCCGGAATACCTGTTGCCGGCTGCGACTGCGAGGCCTCGGCGGTCTGCATGGACAAAGCCATCACAAAGGCTATAGTAAACGCGGAGACCGACATACGTCAGGCGGCGGCGGTCGTTGCGGAGGCGGTGAGCTGCCCCGTATGCGACACGGTCGAGACCGCAGAGGTCGCGGCACTTCGTCACGAGTGCGAACGCAGGTTCGGCTATCCGATGTTCGTCAAGCCCTCACGTGCCGGCTCGTCTGTCGGCGTATCTAAGGTAAAGACGGCGGCGGCGTTCAACCGCGCCGTATGCGTTGCGTTCGCGGAGGACAGCAAGGTCGTGATCGAGGAGTGCATAGACGGAGTTGAGATAGAGGTCGCGGTTCTCGAGGAGAGGGGCGAATACACGGTCGCAGGACCTGCGGAGATCGACAAGGGTTCGAGCGAATTCTACGATTACGAGACGAAGTACATAAGTGACGTTTCGTCCTACTATCTTCCGGCACGTCTGCCGGAGGAGAAGCTGGCTGAGGTACGCGAGAAGGCACTGACGATATTCAAGGTACTCGAGTGTCGCGGACTGTCGAGAGTAGACTTTTTCTGTCGGAGAAACGGCGAGTTCGTCTTCAACGAGATAAACACGCTCCCGGGCTTCACGCCGATCTCGATGTATCCGAAGATGATGATCCACTCCGGTATCTCCTATTCCGAGCTCATCGACCGCCTTATCCTTTCCGCCATCGGCGGCGTGTCGCCGCGGACATAATCGGCATTCGTGAAGTCGAAGTTGAAAGCGATCCCACGACAATATCATTTGGTGCAGTCATCGGGCAGCCTGAGGCTGCGCACGGTCATCGGCGCTCGTGAAGTTGAGATCGAAAGACATCCCACGACAATGTAATTGGTGCAGACTTGTCTGCCGACACATTATTTTGTCGTATTTGTTCGGCAACGGTTACACGTTGATGAGGCTCCCTCCCGGAGGGAGGCGTTGCCTGAGGCGACCCGATGACCGCCCGTCGCCTCAGACCGCCGGTCTGCACAGACAAACGTTCTATCATATCAAAAAAATAAAACCTCAAGGAGGCCTACTATGGCAATAGTAATGAAAGCGATCTCCGCTATGGAGAAATGCTTTATGGACGAGTCCTTCGACTCAAAGCCCGAGATCTCTCGCGGCGCGGCTCTGCGCGGTGAGGAGTTCTGCTTCGAGGTAGCCTATACCTCCGATACCCCCGGGTGCTTCCCGAAAGCTACCCTCCGTCTGGAGCTCGACTCCCCCCTCGCCGATGCCGTCACCGTCTACAAGGTCGAGCAGGTCCCCGTACGCGTGCCGTGCTACCCCTGGGTCGATGACAACTACCTCCGTAAGACCCCCGGTCTCTACCCCGACCTCCTCTCCCCCGCCAAAAACGGCACGGATATCTACGTCACCTCCGGTGAGCTGAAAGCCCTGTTCGTGACCGTCCGCGTCCCCGAGGAGACCTGCGGCGGCGACTACCCCGTGACCCTCCGCTTAAAGAACGGTGACGATGTCTTCGCAGAAGCTACAGTCACCCTCCACGTCATCGATGCCGTACTCCCGAAGCAGAAGCTGATCGTCACCGAGTGGTTCCACTGCGACTGCATCGCGACCTACTACGACCTCGAAACATTCTCCGAAAAGCACTGGCAGTACATCGCCAACTACATGAAGACCGCCGTTGATAACGGTATAAACGCTATACTTATGCCCGTCTTCACACCTCCGCTCGATACGGCCGTCGGCGGCGAACGCCCCACCACTCAGCTCGTTGACGTGAAAAAGACCGCCGACGGCTGGGAATTCGGCTTCGACCGCGTTGAACGCTGGGTACGTACCGCCGTTGAATGCGGTGTCGAGTACTACGAGGTGTCGCACCTGTATACCCAGTGGGGCGCAGGCCACGCACCCAAGGTCATGGGTACGGACGAGAACGGTGAATACCGCCGCCTGTTCGGCTGGGAGACCGATTCCCTCTCGGACGAATATCGGACGTTCCTCCGTGCGTTCCTCGCGGCGTTCTGCAAGAAGATGGACGAGCTTCACGTCAGACGTGAGCAGCTACTGTTCCATATCTCCGATGAACCGTCCATCGATCACCTGACGACCTATCGTGCGGCACGTGAGCAGATCGCCGACCTCCTCGACGGCTATGTTGTCATGGATGCACTGTCCGACTTTGAATTCTACAAAACAGAAGCTGTGCCGAATCCGATACCGTCAAACGACCATATAGATGCGTTCCTTGAGGCAAATGTACCGGAGCTTTGGACATACTATTGCTGCGGACAGAGCAACCTCGTGTCGAACCGCTTCCTTGCGATGTCGATGGCACGGACGAGAGTCATCGGAACACAGTTCTGGAAATACAAGATCGCCGGCTTCCTCCAGTGGGGCTACAACTTCTGGTATTCGCAGGGCTCGACACACCCGATCGACCCGTATCAGATAACGGACGGCGACTATTTCGTACCGGCAGGAGACTGCTTCGCGGTATACCCGGGCGCAAAGGGAGAGCCTCTGCCGACGCTCCACATGAAGGCGTTCACGATGGCACTTGCGGATATGCGTGCGATGTACCTTGCGGAGGAGAAGTGCGGACGTGAGGCGGTGCTTGCCGCACTCGAGTCCGAGCTTGGCGACGGCTACGAGAACGGCGTGACCTTCTCGGAATACCCTCACGATGCCGAGTGGCTCGTTGGAGTACGCGATAAGATCAACGCACTTATAGAAGGCTAAACAAGTGCGGTCTGAGTGTTGAGAGCGGAGTATGGAGAGTGAAGCTTTCACAAACGAAATTGTCGTGTGATCTCTTTCATTCCCGGCTCCGCAAACGCCGATGACCATCCTACGTAAATTATAATGAAAAATAATGTAAAACATCCTACCCGATACCGCCCACACGCCGCGATCGTGCTTCTTGCGGCTGTGCTTCTGACGACCGCCGCACTGTACGTGCATTCCGCTAACGATACGTCTGCCGTCGATACCGTTGCTCTGCCTGCCGCGCCGACCTCGTCTCCGACCGTGACCGATACCGATGACGATGACGTATCCGATACCGCCTCCGTCCCCGTGCGCCTGTCCTCTGCCGCCTCGTCTGTCGCGGTCGAGGACGTGACCGCCACGGAGAGTGCGGAGGACGCGGAGGTCGCTCCGACCGTCGAGACTGCCCCGACCGAGGAGCAGCTGCTTGAGCAGAGGATAGCGGAGGAGCTTTCGCAGATGACGGCACGGGAGAAGCTCGGTCAGATGTTCATGATAGCGTATTCCGCGGAAGCGGAGACGGTCATCGCGGACAATGCGTTCGGCGCGGTGATATTTTTCGCCTCCGACTTCGAGAACGAGACGGTCGAGGGGATACGCGAAAAAACGTCGGCGTTGCAGTCGTCCTCACGCTACGGCGTGCTGACGGCAGTCGATGAGGAGGGCGGCACGGTGACGAGGGTGAGCCGATACGGTCAGTTCCGGTCGGAGAAGTACCTGTCGCCGCGAACGCTCTACTCGTGGGGTGGCATGGAGGCGATACGAAGCGATGCTATCGACAAGGCGGAGCTTCTGACGTCCCTCGGGCTGAACCTCAACATGGCACCTGTCGCGGACATATCGACGAGCGAGAGCGACTTTATGTACTGGCGTTCGGTGGGGCTTGATGCGGAGGGGACGTCCGAATTCGTGCGGACGGTGATCGGCGAGTCGCGTTCGAGGGGGCTTGGGAGTGTCGTAAAGCATTTCCCGGGCTACGGCAGTGTAGCGGACACGCACACCGGCATAGCGTATGACGGACGGACGCTCGAGGAGCTTCGCCGGCGCGATCTTGTGCCGTTTACGGCGGCTATCGAGGAGGGTGCGGAGGCGATACTCGTTTCACACATCATCACTCCGGCGATAGACGAAAAAAAGCCCGCCTCGGTATCGGAGGCGGCGGTCGCGCTCCTGCGAGACGAGCTTGGTTACGAGGGTGTCATAATGACGGACGACCTTGCGATGTCGGGTATAACGGACTACTGCACGAACGGAAACGCCGCGCTCGAGGCGATCCTTGCCGGCTGTGATCTTTTATGCTGTACGAACTGGGCGGAGCAATATCCGTTAGTATGGACGGCAGTCGAGGACGGCACGATAACGTCCGAGCGGCTCGACCTCTCCGTCGCCCGCATCCTCCGTCTCAAACACTCCCTCGGTCTCTGGGTCGGCTGAGCCGACAAGCGGTCATCGGCATTCGTGAAGTCGAAATTGAAAGCGATCCCACGACAATGTTATTGGTGCAAAGTCGGCGCACTTTTAGTTTAGACCGAAAGATGACCTACGACAATGTTATATGTGCAGGTTTGGTCTACAGAACGTTTGTCTTATGCAGACTGCACGGTATTTATAAGGAAGGGAACGCCGCGGCGTTCCCTTCCTTTTTTTCCTTTACGTGCAGACTGCACAGGACAAGCCGTCAGCCGACGCCTCCCTCCGGGAGGGAGGGGGACCGCGTTAGCGGTGGAAGGAGA
>CAYSKU010000082.1:0-10409 GCA_964431775.1 uncultured Ruminococcus sp.
GCCGCATCACAGTGTCCCTGACCGACGCCAAGTCCGACGACGGCATATCCGAGTTTCTTTTCCATGAGTTATCCTTTCCCTTCTCAGCTCAAATGACGTTTTGGGTCGTTATAATATATTATAAACAAAAAACAGAAATTTTCAATACTGACGGAAAGTTTTTTTGACGATCTTTTTGTCTCTATCATCAAAAATTCAAAAAAAGTGGTATATCTTCATCGGAAAATGTGGTAAAATAAAGTATGCTCATCGGAACATTTTTGTACAAAAGGAGAAAACGTTATGAAAAAATATATCGCCCTGCTGCTTGCCGCCCTGCTGCTCACTATGCCCTCCTGCTCCTCTGCGGAGACTGAGGAGACTGAAGCTGAAACATCCATCGAGGAGACGGACGCGGAAACGTCTGCTCCCGAGACCGAGGAGGAAACGAAAAAGCCGGTCGTCGAGCGTCCCGAGGACGAGGAGGTCATCTCCTACACGACACTCGAGCTTGAGAAGGACCCCGTATACGACCGCGAGGCAGGTATACTCCTCCTGTACTTCACCGATCACGAGATACTGTACTCTACAGACGCAAAGTGTTACATCGGTCTGATCGCGCCGAGCTCCGCCTCCTCCGTCACAGGTACTCCCGACATGACTACCTATCCCGACATCGTGATCGATGAGGACGACTACTGCGGTATAGCGATCAAGGTCAATGAGGAGATACCCTACGGCGAATATGTCGCCTCCGTCACCTTTGACAGATACATCGTCAATTTCGACTTCACGGTAGAATAAAGGAGCTGTTATGAAGCTGCATTTTCTCGGCACCGGTGCTGCCGACTGGGACATATCAAGAGCCGACCGCTCACGTGATTTTCGCCGCAACTCGTCCGTTCTGATCGACGACACGCTTCTTGTCGATCCCGGGGCGTGTGTCTTCGAGTTTGCGGACACCTTCGGCTACGCAGGACTTTACGACAACGTCCGTGACATCGTCTGCACGCACAAGCATTCGGATCACTACTGCCCCGACACCGTTTCGTCCCTCGAAAAGTCGGGTGCGGTCTTTCACGAGCTGAGAGCCGGTGATACGCTCGAAACAGAGCGACACATCATCCGCGCATACGAAGCGAACCACCGCACGGCAGAGCTTCCGATGCACCTCGTTATCGAGTCGAAGACTGACGGAAAAAGGATATTCTACGGTTGTGACGGTGCGTGGCTGTTCTACGACACGTACCGCGCCCTGTTCGCGCTCGGTCACTTCGACCTCATGGTCTTCGACTGCACCATCGGAGACATTCACGGAGACTATCGCATATTCGAGCATAACAACGTTGCGATGATCGCCGAGATGCGGACACTTTTCCAAAGGATATGTCCGCGCTTCATGGCTTCTCACCTTGCGCGTACCCTGCACCCGTCAACTCACGAGGAGACTGCCGCCGTTCTCTCACGCTACGGCTTCGAGACGGCATACGACGACTGCGTGATCGAGGTATGAGCCGGAATCAACCTTCGGAAAAGGATGACGCTCGCGGAGACCCTTTTGGAAAGTCAGCATAGTATCGAAAAAGGGAGAGTACACGATGTACTCTCCCTTTTTTGCTTGTTATTTGCTAAAGCAGCCTATCAGTTCCAGTGAGCCGCGAAGCCGGCATCGAAGTTACGACCGCCCCATGCATCCTTGATGGTGACTACGAAGTAGTTCTCACCCTCAACGAGCAGATCTGCGACCTGAGCGTGATCGAGTATCCATTCGCCGTCGTTCCAGTCAGCGATGACGCATTCGCCGTCGTCAACGTATACCTCTGTACCGTTGAGGTAGGTATGGATAGCGTTATCGTAAGCGCAGTTCCAGATGAAGCTGTCAGCGGAACGAACGTCCTCGAGGTCTTCAACGGTAAAGGTCTTATAGAGTATCAGACCGTGATTCGAGCCTGTCCAGCCGATATCCTCCATGACGTTCTGGAAGGGACCGTTTGCGGTCTCCCAGCCCGAAAGTGTCGCGGTATCTGTCATGAAGTTCGGGTTAGCCGCGATGAACGCAGCCATCTCGTCTGTAGCCTCATCGAAGAAGCCGCCTGCCGCACCACCGTCGATCGTACCCTCACCATCGGTGTACGGGCAAGCGAATACGGAGTAGTGCCAATCAGAGCCGCGCTCGAAGAACGTAAGGTCTCTCTTAGTAGCGTTCTTTTCGTGAGTCATGTAGAGGTCAAGCTCACGACCGCCCCAGCAGTTCTTGATGGAGATAGCAATATAGTTCTCACCCTCGACGAGGAAGTCACGAAGGGTCTTACCCTCCTCGGTATTACAGGTGATGAGATCATACGCGCCGTTCCAGTCGTTCACACCGCAGTTTGCGTCATTTACGAAGTAGAGCGAGCCGTTTATGTAGATATAAACGGTATTGTCGTAGAAGCAGTACAGCTCGTAGAGGTCATCGTCTGCAAGTCCGTCTACCGTGAAGGTCTTATAGACCATCAGACCGTTGGTATGCTGATCGTTTACGAAGTCTGTATCAGCCGCAAATTCCTTACCTATGCAGTCGCCGAACGGGCCGTCAGCCTCGTCCCAGGCTGCCATGAGCTCGGTATCCTTGTACCATTCGGGATGCTCTGCAACGTACATTGCCATTTCGTCGGAGGCTTCATCGAAGTAACCGTCGGCTGCCGAACCGCCTACGTTACCATCACCGTCGGTATAGGGGCAATAGTGGGTTATGTAGTGCCATGTGTCCATCTGCTCGATGACATCGGTAGGACCTTCCGTTACCTCCGGTTCTTCTGCGACAGGCTCTTCCGCTGCCGGTTCCTCGACTGCCGGTGCTTCCTCAACAGCCGCATCCTCTACAGGGGTCTCATCATCGGCAGTATCCTCCTCGGGTACTGTAGCCTCTTCTTCGCCGGCGGTATCCGGAACGGTCTCTTCGGATACGTTGTCGGTAGACTCTTCTGTGGGTGCTGTATCACCGCCGCACGCAGTCATGACGGCTGCGGAAGCGAGCATCGCAAGCACCAGCATGAGACTCATGATCTTCTTCATTTTTCGATCTCCCCTTATAAATATAGTATAAATATGGTATATCGCGATGATGTGGCAAATACAGTCACCATCACCAGTAATAATTATACATCAGTCTATAGCAAATGTCAATACACCCAAAGAAAAAAGCGGCGAAGTCGCCGCGGACATGAATCGGCGCACTTTCAGTTGAAATTGCAAGAGATCACACGACAATGTTATTTCTGCAGAGTTGGTCTACAGACGGCTTATTTTGTCGTATTTCTTCATTCGTCGGCTTCACGCAGATGAGGCTCCCTCCTGGAGGGAGCTGTCGCAGTCGCCATTTGTGGCGACGACAGCGACTGAAGGAGAATGCGTTACAATAGATCTGCACAAATAACATTTTCGTGTGATCTCTTACAATTTCAACTTCACGAACGCCGATATCTGCCTGTCGGCTCAGCCGACCCGATGACCGCCCTTCGGCTCAGCCGACTTAATATCTGTTGTCGAAAACGCGAGTAGATTTCTTTTCGCTTCGCGGCAGCTCACCTATCGATACAGGCTTGACGTTGACACTTATACCTATCTTCGCCTTGAACGTCTCCGCGATTATCCGCTCCATTATCTCACGGTCTATACCAGCATCAAGCTCTACAAACAGAGTGCAGATATCCTTGCCGTTCATGTGGTCGAGCATGAACTGATATTCGCTCGATGCCCCGGGTATCGCCGACAGCATCGCATCTATCTGACTTGGGAAGATATTGACTCCCTTTACCTTTACCATGTCGTCTGTACGTCCGAGGATCGTGTCTATCCTCGGGAAGCGTGAGCCGCACGGACAGTCGCCCGGGATAACTCTGGACAGGTCGTGCGTTCTGTAGCGGATGAGCGGTGCGCCCTGCTTCCGAAGCGTGGTTATGACTATCTCACCGACCTCACCGTCAGGTACGGTCAGACCTGTCTTCGGGTCTATTATCTCGAAATAGATATAGTCGTCCCACATATGCATACCGCAGGCGTGTTCACAGCTCATGCCGATGCCGGGACCGTATACCTCGGTCAGTCCGTAGATGTCGTAAAGCTCAACGCCAAGCTCGTTCGCGATACGTTCGCGCATCTTTTCACCCCAACGCTCCGAGCCGATAACGCCCTTTTTCAGACATATCTCGTCACGTATGCCGCGCTTTGCGATCTCCTCCGCAAGAAGAAGCGCGTAGGACGAGGTCGCACAAAGGACTGTCGAACGAAGATCTGTCATCATGCGGAGCTGCTTGTCCGTGTTGCCGGGTCCCATCGGGATAGTCATCGCACCGAGCCGCTCCGCTCCGAGCTGGAAGCCTATACCGGCTGTCCACAGACCGTACCCGGGGGTTATGTGTATCCTGTCAAGGTTGGTTATTCCTGCCATGCGATAGCAGCGTGCGAACATCTCTGCCCAGTCGTCAACGTCCTGCTTGGTATAGGGGATTATGACCGGCGTACCTGTCGTACCGGAGGACGAATGGATACGTACTATATCCTCGTCGGGAACTGCCTGAAGTCCGAGCGGATACGCATCACGCAGGTCTCCCTTCCACGTGAACGGGAGCTTTTCAAAGTCCTCCTGTGACTGTATCTGCTCGATATCGATGCCCTCGAGCTTTCTTTTGTAGAAGCACTCACGTGAGGTCAGCTCACGAAGCTGCTTCTTTATCAGTAAAAATTGTGTTTCCGTCATTTTCATACGCTGTTTTCTCTCTTCCTTATGTAATAGACAAGTCTGCAATAATGATATTGTCGTGGGATATCTTCAAATTCAAGCTTCACGAACGCCGAAGTCTGTCTGCGGCGACTGCGCCGCTAAGTCGATGGCGCGGAGGTTCATGTCGAGGTATCGCTCTTTGACACGCAGACGTACACATTCACGAAGCTCATCGATCGTCATGCCGAGCGCACCGGAGCGGACCGCAGATGCAAGGAGCGCGATGTTCAATACCTTGGGTGAGCCGCAGAGCGCGCATATCTCGTCACCGTCAACTATCGTGAGCTTCGCTACGTTCTCCTTGAGGTACGAAAGTATGCCGTCAACGTCATAGTCCGCACCGCCGAAATTCACCGTTATCGGCATGACAGCCCTTTTGTTCACGATCACCGCACCATCCGGGGCTAAGTAGTCGAGACAACGCACCGCCTCCGCAGGCTCGAACGCTATCATCACGTTCGCGGAGTGCTTCGGTATCAGCGGAGACGCTATGTTCTCCCCCGTCCGAACGTGACTAACGACACAACCGCCGCGCTGTGCCATGCCGATGGTCTCACTGGTACGCACACTCTCTCCGCGTCGCATCGCGGCAAGTGCTATCAGCTTTGACGCAAGTACAGTCCCCTGCCCTCCGACACCGCAGAGCAGACAATTTATGTTTTCAGCCATGTTCTCACCTCATTCTATGGCAGACGTCGGACAGAGCTTCTCGCAAAGTCCGCATCCCGTGCAAAGTCCGTCCTCGATGACGACACGATCGCCCGACTTTCGAAGTGCGGGACAGCCCGTCTCACGTATACATCTCATACAGCCGACACATTTCTCCGTGACCACCCTTGCCCTCTCGGGCTTTACAATGTTTATGCACGGATGACGGCATATGACCGCACGAACTCCGCGCTGCTCTATCGCCTCACCGACCACACGTACAGTCTCGTCAAAGTCGAGCGGATCGACCACACGTATGTACGATACGCCGAGTGCCTCGAGCACACGTACTATGTCTATCCTGCCGCCTGTCGTACCCATCATGGTGCGACCCGTTCCCGGGTGCGGCTGACCACCTGTCATTGCGGTTATCGAGTTGTCAAGCACTATAAGTATTATGTCACAGTCGTTGTATACTGCGTTTGCTACACCTGTCATACCGGAGGCAAAGAACGTCGAGTCGCCGATGAACGAGAAGTTCAGCGTGTCAGGCTCTATACGGTGTATACCCTGCGCTATCGTAACGTCCGCACCCATGCAGAGACACGTATCGACCATGTCGAGCGGCTTTGCGTTACCGAGGGTATAGCAGCCGATATCACCCGAAAAGACCGCCTTTTTCCCCCTTGCCGCGTGCTTTACCGCAAGGAACGAGGCTCTGTGCGGACATCCGGCACACAGTACCGGCGGACGTGTCGGCAGCTTCGGGGCGTTCTCTGCCGCGACTGTGTCGGGACATTCGATGCCCAAAAGCTCCGCTATGCTCTCCGCGGCAAGCTCTGCGGAATTTTCTCCCGCTATCGGACTGCTTCCGGTGTACTTTCCGAGTACGGTCTTCTTTATGCCGAGCCGTCCGCAGATGAAGATCAGCTCACGCTCGATCACCGGATCGAGCTCCTCGACCACAAGCACACGCTCGACCGAACGAAGCCAGTCTGCCGCCATCTTCTCGGGGAACGGATACGGCGTCCCGATCTTCAGCACCGACACACGGTCGGCAACACCGAGACGGCGGATCGCCTCCGTGACGTAGGCGTAGCTGATACCGCCACAGGCGATACCGAGTGAGCCGTTACCGTCGATACGGTTGAACGGAAGTGCCGAAAGCTCCGCAGAGAGCGTGGGAACACGCTCCTCTATACGTATGTGATTGAGGTAGGAGGTACGCGGAAATATGACCCAACGCTCCGTATCCTTTATAAAGCCCTCCGGCTCATGCGCGACATATTCGTCGTCAACCGTCACGCTTGCACAGCCGTGACATACTCTGGTGGTCGGTCGAAGAAGGACGGGCGTATTATAGCGTTCGCTGATCTCGTATGCCGCGCCGACCATCTCGTATGCCTCCTCGGGTGAGGAGGGGTCGAAGCAGGGGAGCTTCGCGAAGCGTGCGAAGTGACGTGTGTCCTGCTCGGTCTGAGAGGAGATCGGTCCCGGGTCGTCAGCCGAAACTATGACCATTCCCCCCTCTACACCAACGTAGGACAGGCTCATAAGTGGGTCCGACGCAACGTTCAGACCGACCTGCTTCATCGTTACAAGGGTACGTGCGCCGCTGTAGGATGCACCTGCCGCGACCTCGAGTGCCGCCTTTTCGTTAGTTGACCATTCAACGTAGTAGCGACCGTCGGACATTGCGGCGGCGGTCTCGAGTATCTCCGTTGAAGGTGTTCCCGGGTAGCCGGAGACGAGCGACACACCTGCGTGGAACGCACCTGCGGCGATCGCCTCATTGCCCATCAAAAACTTTACTTTTTCCATTATGCTTCTCCGTATGGCGTGTGGATATATTATTATGGTATATGATAATAAAAGCTAAGTATACAATAATTCGGTAGCTGTATAAGTATACCACAAGCATTCGTATCATGTCAACATTTTTCGAGCTTTACGACGATAATGTCGGCTGACATTTTGTCTGTGCAAATGTCCGACCGAAAGTGTGCCGATGTCTGCGCGCCGCCTCAGGCGGCTCTGAGTTTTTCAAACGAAATTTTTTTATGCCTTGTAATCCTTTCGCAAATATGCTACAATGAACGCGAAATACGAGCTTTGCGGAGGAATTTACAGTGAAGCATTTTGAATATGGCAGACTTCGTCGTTCACTTGTCGATATCTACAGTCCAAGGACAGATGACGGACGCGGTCGTCTCATCAGCCTGACGACCTCGATGGTCGCCGCACTCTATAACGTCTTTATAACCGGTATATTCTACACCGGCTTCCTCTCGATGTACGGTATCTCCATAACCGGCGTGGGTATCGTCACCTTTATACCGTATATCGCGACCTGCTTCAGCCTCTTCTCCCCCTCGATACTCGGTCGCTTCAAAAAACGCAAGTGGATACTCCTTGCGGCAAAGGTGTATTTTTATGCGATGTACATCCTCGCGACCACCATCATGCCGCAGTTCGTGACAGACCCCGACTCAAGGCTTCGGTGGTTCATCCTCCTGCTATTTCTCGCGTATTCCGTCTACGCACTGTTCAGCCCCGGCTTCACTACGTGGTTCTATAACTTCTACCCACAGGACAGCGAACGCAGAACACGCTATATCGCCCTTAATCAGACCTTCTCCTCCATCGTCTCAAGTATAATGCTCCTCGTGAGCGGTCTTCTCACCGATGCGGTCGAGGGCTCACCCATGCAGGATAGCCTCATCCTGATGTTCCGCTATATCGCGTTCGTTTTAGTCCTCGTTGACGTTGCGATGCAGGCTATGGCTAAGGAATACCCCTACGCAGAGGCTCCGCGCCTACAGCTCGATAAGGTCTTCACCATACCGTTCCGTTACCGCCGCTTCCTCCTCTGTATGGCAGTCATGTTCGTATGGAACTACATAAGCAACCTAAATAACGGTCTCTGGAACTATCACCTGCTCAATCACCTGCACTTCTCGTATACGATAATCAATATCGTCTCTATGCTGTATACCGTCATACTTCTTTTTACAGGTGAGCTTTGGCAGAGGATAATACATAAATATTCGTGGATAAAAACGTTCGGTATCGCAAGCCTGTTGTTCATGCCGACCGAATTTCTCATGTTCACGCTCACACCGGGTAAGGAGGCTCTTTGGGCGTTCACCTCGTGTATCCAGCATTTTTGCAGTGTGGGATTGAACTTTTCGTATGCAAATATACTGTACCTAAACCTCCCCGAGGAGGAATCGACCGCCTGTATCTCGTTCAATACCATCGGCTGTAACGTCTTCGCGTTCCTCGGGATGATGACCGGAACGTGGGTAAGCTCTATCGCAGGGGATTCACCTACACCGTTCCTCTTCGGAATGGAGATATACGCCGTGCAGTATACGACCATACTTCGTGCGATAGGTCTTGCAGCTCTCGGAATACTGCTGATCGTGTTCTGGCGCACACTGACTCCCGAGCATGAGCTTGACGTGCTTGAAAAGACGAACGAGCATCTTAAAAAGCGTCGTAAAAATATACTCGACCGCATAAAAAGACGCGGTCTGTGAGCAAAAAAATGGCAGCCTGTCGGCTGAGCCGACAGGCATAGATCGGCGTTCGTAAAGTTTGGGTCGGCTGAGGCGACGGGCAGATATCGGCGTTCGTGAAGTTTGGGTCGAAAGAAGACCCACGACAATATTATCTATACAGACTCGGTCTACAAAGTCGCCTCAGGCGACACCAGTCTTTCAAGCTTTGTCATACTTTACTACTTTCCTTCGTGCTTGTTTTTTCCTTTTTACTGACTACAAGGTACAGTACGACAGCAAGCACGAAGGATATGAGATCCGAGAACTGCTGCGTCCATACCAAGCCGTCCATACCCATGTAGCTGTGGAGTATGAACAGCATCGGGAAGAATACGAACCCCTGTCGGCTCACAGATACAATGAACGAGCAGGTCGCCGCTCCCCGTGCCTGAAGCGCGTTCAACAGTACGTAGAGTACTCCGCATATAGGTCCCGACAGAAGAGAGATCACCGTGAAATGTACACCGTAGTCAAACGCGGCACGATCCTCGAGGAAAAGCCCGACGAGCGTTCCGGCACCGAGGATACATACAACGGTCAGGACGCTCGATACTATCAGCGAATATATGACGGAAAAACGCATTATCTTTCCGTAACGCTCCTTTAGTCCGGCTCCGTAGCAGTACCCGAGAAGAGGCTGTATCCCCTGCCCCAGTCCGATCACTACGTTCGAGATTATCATGTGTACCTTTAGGTCTACACCGTAGCCTGCGACCGCAAGGTCTCCGTAGCCGGACATACGTCCGTTGACTACGATGTTCGAAACGCTCATCAGAATGCTCGTCAGAGCCGCGGGAACACCGATCGCCAGTACAGAGCCTGCTATCCCTCCTCCGACTGCGTAGTCACGCGGATGTATGGAAAGCTCCGACCTGTGAAGGAGGAAGTACAGGATATAGTACATCGCCCCGATGATGTTGCCTATGGACGTTGCTATCGCCGCTCCGACGATGCCCCCTTCAAGAGTGAAGATGAAGATAGGGTCGAGAACGATGTTCACAAGATTTCCGATGAGCATTCCTGCCATAGCGTGCAGTGACTGCCCCTCGGCTCGTATGATATTGCTGAATGCGTTTGCGATAACTATAAAGACCGCACTCCATGAGACCATCGCAAGATAATCCCTCGTGTACGTGAAGGTCTCCGCACTCGTCGCACCGAGTGCGCGGCTGATAGGTGCGGCAAACAGCAGAAGCACCGCAGTGCATACGATGCCGACGATCGTTCCCGTCCAGAAGCAGAACGATGAGACCTTCCTTGCGTATCCCTTGTCTCCCCTGCCCATAGCACGTGAGATGACGGAGGTACCGCCTATGCCGAACAGATTTCCGATAGCGGACGGTATCATGAATATCGGCAGCGCGTAGGATACCGACGCTACCATGTACGGGTCTCCGGTACGACCGACAAAAAACGTGTCAGCAAGATTATAGATCATTACCATGACCATACTG
>CAYSKU010000083.1:0-10385 GCA_964431775.1 uncultured Ruminococcus sp.
GTCTTGCAATTTCAACTGCAAGTGCGCCGATGACCGCCTGCGGCGTCACGCCGCCGACACGTGTTTACAATTTACGATAATTGTTCAAAAAATACCTTTGACTTTCGCGCATATTTGCGGTATCATTTATAATGATGCGTAATCCCCGCTGTCGCGGCTACGCATGACACGTAATAGAAGGATGGTGCGAGATTTGATAAACAACGCACTTGAAAAAAATACCGATCACTCCATAGCCGACCGCCTGAAATGCCTCACTATGGGGCTTGACGTTGGCTCGACTACCGCAAAGATCGCAGTCGTCCGACAGGGCAAGCTCCTGTTCGAACGCTACGTAAGACACTTCGCAAAGATACGCGAAACCGTCACCGACCTCGTCCGTGAAGCAGGTAAGCTGATCGGCGGCGAACCGTTCAAGGTCGCCCTCTCCGGCTCTGCCGGTCTCGGTCTTGCCAATGCCGCCGAGATACCGTTCGTCCAGGAGGTCTGGGCGACAGGTGAGGTAATACGCCGTATCGAACCCGACACCTCCGCCGTCATCGAGCTCGGCGGTGAGGATGCAAAGATAATATTCTTCGACGGCGGCTGTGACGAGCGTATGAACGGTACGTGCGCCGGAGGCACGGGTGCCTTCATCGACCAGATGGCTTCCCTCCTCGACGTTACCCCCGACGAGCTTGACGAGCTGTCTCTACAGCACAAAAAGCTCTACCCCATCGCCTCACGCTGCGGCGTGTTCGCAAAGTCCGATGTCCAGCCGCTCCTCAATCAGGGTGCCTCAAAGTCTGACGTCGCCGCAAGCATATATCAGGCGGTCGTCAATCAGACCATAGCCGGTCTCGCGCAGGGTCGGCGCATCGAGGGACGTGTCATGTTCCTCGGCGGCCCTCTCTATTTCTGCAAGGGTCTGCGCGAACGCTTCGTCGAGACCCTCGGTCTCTCCCCCGAAAACGCCGTCTTCCCCGAGTACGCTCGTATCGCCGTCTCCCTCGGCGCGGCTCTCTACGCCGAATCTGCCTCCGATAAGCTCTGGACGGTCGATTCCCTGCTCAACGCCATCGAGAACGCAAGGATCGCCTCGACCTCGGCACGTACCGAGCCGCTGTTTCGCAACGAGGAGGAGTACCGCGAGTTCGAGGAACGTCACGCACGTGCCTCCGTTGACTCGTTCCCCATCGAGGACTACAGCGGAAACGCCTACCTCGGTATCGACTGCGGCAGTACGACCACAAAGCTGACCCTCATCGGTGAGGACTCGCGCATACTTTACCGCTACTACAGCTCGAATCGCGGAGACCCGGTCGAGATAGTCCGCGCAAAGCTCACCGAGATCTACAACCTATGCGGCGACCGCATAAATATAGTCTCCTCGGCTGTCACCGGCTACGGCGAAGACCTGATACGTCACGCCCTCGGCGTGGATCACGGCATAGTCGAGACCGTCGCGCACTACACCGCCGCACGGTACTTCCGTCCCGACGTTGACTTCATTCTCGATATCGGCGGTCAGGACATAAAATGCTTCCGCATACGCGGAGGCGCAGTTGACAGCATAATGCTGAACGAGGCCTGCTCCTCCGGCTGCGGCTCGTTCATCGAGACCTTCGCACGGAGTATGCACTACACCGTGGAGGAGTTTGCGAAAAAGGGTCTTTTCGCGACCGCTCCGGTGAACCTCGGCAGCCGCTGTACCGTCTTCATGAACTCCCAGGTCAAGCAGTCGCAGAAGGATGGCGCGACCGTTGAGGATATCTCGGCAGGTCTTTCGCAAAGTGTCGTCAAGAACGCGATATACAAGGTCATCCGCGCCCACTCCCCCGATGAGCTCGGACAGCACATCGTGGTACAGGGCGGCACGTTCCTGAACGATGCGGTGCTTCGTGCGTTCGAGCGTGAGATCGGACGTGACGTCATACGTCCTGCGATAGCCGGTCTGATGGGTGCCTACGGTGCTGCCCTCTACGCAAAGGCGCACGTCCCGACCGCCGAGGACAAAACGGCACGCTCCGCGCTCCTCTCACGTGAGGCTCTCGTCTCCTTTACGCACACCTCGAAGACCACGACCTGTCGCGGCTGCACGAACAACTGTCTGCTGACCGTCAACACCTTCTCGGGCGGCGAACGCTTCATCTCCGGCAACAAGTGCGAAAAGGGTCTCGGTCAGGCGAACGCGAACGCGGACGTCCCGAACCTGCACGAGTTCAAGCGTAAGCGGCTCCTCTCGATGTGTCCCGACAGCGTACCCGAGGTCGTCGGACGGCGCGGCGTTATCGGCTTCCCGATGGCACTCGGTATGTTCGAGCTTCTGCCGCTCTGGCACGGTATCTTCGAGTCGCTCGGCTTCACGACCGTCATATCGGGAAGCTCCACACGGCGCACCTACGAGCTTGGTCAGTTCTCCATTCCGTCCGACACCGCCTGCTACCCTGCAAAGATAATGCACGGTCATGTCGAGCAGCTGGCGGCGATGGGCGCGGACACGATATTCTACCCTCGTCTGACGTGGAACATTGACGAACACGCCTCGGACAACCACTACAACTGTCCTGTTGTGGCATATTACAGTGAGCTTTTACGCGGAAACATGGATGTTCTGCGCGGAAAGCGGTTCTTATATCCGTATCTGACGGTCAACAACAGGCGTGAGCTTGCGCGTGGGCTGTACAAGGAGCTGAAGCCGCACTACGGCGATCTGACGAAGTCGGAGGTACGGCGTGCGGTCGATATCGGCTTTGCGGAATATGACGCATACATGGCGGATATCGCGGCAGAGGGCGAACGTGCGATAGCGTGGGCGCGAGAGCATGACAGACCCGTGATGATACTTGCAGGGCGGCCGTATCACATTGACAGTGAGATCGGGCATGGCATAGACAAGCTGGCGGTATCGCTCGGGTTCGTCGTAGTATCGGAGGATGCGGTATACCGACTTGCGGACACGCCCGACGTACACGTACTGAACCAATGGACGTACCATTCGCGGCTCTACAGAAGCGCGGTCTACGCGACACAGAACAAGGACGTTCAGCTCGTGCAGTTAGTTTCGTTCGGCTGTGGTGTTGACGCGATAACCACAGACGAGGTCAAGCGGATACTGGAGGAGTCCGGCAAATACTACACGCAGATAAAGATCGACGAGATAACCAATCTCGGCGCGGTCAAGATCCGTCTCCGCAGTCTCGCCGCAGTATTATAGGCGGCGTGACGCCGCAGGCGGTCATCGGCGCACTTTCAGTTTAAGTTGGAAGCTATCCCACGACAATATTATTTGTGCAAAGTCGGCTGAGCCGCCAGGCAGTCATCGGGGCGGCTGAGCCGACAGGCATGGATCGGCGCACTTTCAGTTTAAGTTGAAAGCTATCCCACGACGATATCATTTATTCAGACTTATTGTAACGCACTCTCCTTCAGTCGCTGTCGTCGCCACAAATGGCGACCGCGACAGCTCCCTCCCGGAGGGAGCCTCAAGGTGCGATCAAGGCTAACGTCAGCCGACACAGTGCAGTCTGCACAAGACAAAATTTCAGCTGTCGCCGTGCGTTTTACGCAATACGAACCTTTCATCAACCAACTTACATTATATATAACATAGATCAACAAAAAATGAACACACCAACATCCTATGTCCAATTCACGGAAGAGATGAAGCAGACCCACACTCTGCTCCTGCCGAATATGCTTCCGATACACTTTCGACTGATACAGCGTATCCTCGATAACTACGGCTACAAGACCGAGCTTCTCGAAACTCACGGTCCGCATATTGCCGAGACCGGACTGAAATACGTCCACAACGATACCTGCTATCCGGCGATCCTCGTTATAGGTCAGCTGATCGATGCGCTACAGTCCGGCAAATACGACCCACACAAGTGCGCCCTGCTACAGTTCCAGACCGGCGGCGGCTGTCGCGCCTCGAACTACGTCTCCCTCCTGCGTAAGGCACTTATTGCCGCCGGCATGGATGACGTTCCGGTAATACCGCTCGGGCTTGCCGGTATCGAGAGTCACCCCGGCTTCCCGAACTATCTGCCGATGTACTATCGTATGGCATACGCCGTTCTCTACGGCGATCTGCTCATGGCGATAGTCAATCAGGTACGTCCGGTCGAGAAGAACAAGGGCGATGCGATGCGTCTTTGCGACAAATGGACTGACGTATTGGTCGAGGAGCTGAAGCACTCGATAAGCTACCGTCACGTCAAGGAGAACTATCGTGCGATACTGCGCGACTTTGCGAAGATACCGCGTGACGAAAGCAAGCACCCCATTCGCGTAGGCGTAGTCGGGGAGATATACGTCAAGTTCTCGCCTCTCGGGAACAACTACCTTGACGACTTTCTCGTATCGGAGGGAGCGGAGGTGGTAATGCCCGGGCTTCTAGACTTTTTCAACTACTGTGTCTACAACGGCATAATGGACTTTGAGCTGTACCACATAGGAGGCACAAAGCACATCATGAACCGTTTGGCGTACAAATTCCTCTGTGGCAAGCAGGCTGACATGATCGCGGCGATCAAGGAGGAGGGGACGTTCCGCCCGATGACGCCGTTCACGCACACGGTCGGGCTTGCGCGTGACTTTGTCGGACACGGCACGAAGATGGGTGAGGGCTGGCTTCTCGTTTCGGAGATGCTGGAGCTTGCGGACTCGGGCGTTATGAACATCGTCTGCACGCAGCCGTTCGGGTGTCTCCCGAACCACATCTGCGGAAAGGGCATGATGAAGCCGATCAAGGAGCGTATCCCGGGTGCGAACATCGTTGCGATAGACTACGATGCCGGAGCCTCCGCCGTCAACCAAGAGAACCGTCTCAAGCTCATGCTCTCCGCCGCCCGGGCGGCTGAGGTCGGCTGAGGTCGCCTGAGGCGACAGGCGGTCATCGGCGTTCGTGAAGCTGAATAGGAAAGAGACCCACGACAATATCATTTGGTGCAAAGTCGGGTCGGCTGAGTCGCCTGAGGCGACAGGCATGAATCGGGCAGCCTGAGGCTGCGCGCAGTCATCGGCGTTCGTGAAGCTGAATAGGAGAGACGACCCACGACAATATCATTTGGTGCAAAGTCGGCTGACGGAACGACTTTGCTTAACGTAGTCAAGGCTCCCTCGGGGAGGGAGCTGTCACCGGTCGCCATTTATGGCGACGATGGTGACTGAAGGAGAATGCGTAACTTTAAGTTTGGACTTGCTTTATTTTAGCGTATCCTACCTTATTGTAACGCGTTCTCCTTCAGTCGCTTGCGCGACAGCTCCCTCTCGGAGGGAGCCTTATCTATGTGAAGCTGTATAATGTGGAATTCAAGCAAAACTTCGTCAACTCCACTCTCCACACTTCCCTATATTGTCGTGGGTCATCTTGCAATTTCAACCGAAATAACGCCGATGACTGCGCGCAGCCTCAGGCTGCCCGATGACCGCCTGTCGGCTCAGCCGATCGTACAGACCAATCCTGCACCCAATAATATTGTCGTGGGATATCTTGCAATTTCAACCGAAAGTGCGCCGTACCTGTCGCCGTCATCGCCACAAATGGCGACCGCGACGCCTCCCTCCGGGAGGGAGGGGGACCGCGTTAGCGGTGGAAGGAGAATGCGTTACAATAAATTTGCACATATAGCATTGTCGTGTGATATCTTCTCTGCACCCAATAATATTGTCGTGGGATATCTTGCAATTTCAACCGAAATAACGCCGATGACTGCGCGCAGCCTCAGGCTGCCCGATGACCGCCTGTCGGCTCAGCCAATCGTACAGACCAATCCTGCACCCAATAATATTGTCGTGGGTCATCTTGCAATTTCAACTGAAAGTGCGCCGATGACTGTCTGCGGCGTCACGCCGCCTATTTTACGAGGTGGCGTTTGATCTTTTTGCTGGAGGTCTTTTCGAATTCGGTCTTGCGGAACTCGAGCTTGTGTATCTGCTTGAAGCTCGGGAGCTTCTTGTTCAGCGCGGCGATCGACTTCTGTATCTCACAGCGCAGGTCGTTCTCCGTCAAGCTCTGGTACTTGTCGTAAGCCGGATATATCACCGCCACAAGCTCCGTCTCGCCGCTTATCTCGTCCGTGCGCCCAACGACCACGGACTCGCCGATCATGTCTATATGCTCGAGGTACTCCTCGATCTCCTCGGGGAATACGTTCTTTCCGTTCGCAAGCACGATCACCGACTTCAACCGTCCCGTGATCGTCAGATAGCCGTCCTTGTCGAGATAGCCCATGTCGCCCGTGCGGAACCAGCCGTCGTTCGTGAACGCCGACTCGTTCGCCTCCTCGTTGTCCATGTACCCGAGCATGACGTTTTCGCCGCGTACCTGTATCTCGCCCGAGAGATACCCGAGACTGTTCGTCTCCGTTCCCTCGATCCGTATCTCACAGCACGGCACGGCAGGTCCGACCGACCCCGGCTTTCTTTTGTAGTACGGCGTTACCGCAACGAGCGGTGAGCATTCCGTTATGCCGTATCCCTCGTAGATCGATATGCCGAACGCTTCGAACGTCTCTATAAGCTCGGGATCCAGTGCCGCGCCTCCGCAGATGATCTTTTCGAGCCGTCCGCCGAAGGCGTCACGCACATCCTTGAACAGCTTATCGCTGAGGTCGATACCGGCAAGGCTGAGGCGGTGCGCCACCTTAGCTCCGACCGAAAGTATCTTTCCCTTTCCCGAACGCTGTGCCTCGTTCACTATCTTTTTGTACATCGTCGTGACGAACAGCGGAACGAGAACAAGTCCCGTCGGCTGATACTCCTTGAAGCTCTTCAGCACGTGACGGAGGGAGTCGTTTATACATATCTTCGCGCCGAAATTGACGGCGGCAAGGGTGCAGGCAAGCTCGTAGGTGTGATGGAGCGGAAGCACCGACACGAGAACGTCCTCCTTGCTGAAGCAGACCGTCGCGCAGGCGGAGCTTACGACCGAGAATATGTTCCGCTGACACAGCATGACACACTTTGACGAGCCTGTCGTGCCGGAGGTGAAGAGTATCTGTGCGACACGCTCCATGTCTCCGTCCGGAACGAACTCGCGTGTACTCTCCGCGCCGATCATGAGCATACGGTCGTAGGAGACGACGACCGCGTTACCGACTGCGGCGGGGGTGTCCGTTGCCGGACGTATCGGGAAGAGGTTCGTGAGCGTGGTATGACCCTCCGCCAGCTCGAGCATAACGTCGTTGAACGTTGCCGAATAGACAACGCCGGCGGCATCGGCGGCCGCAAGGAACTTTGACAGCTCGTCGTGCGCCAGCTCCTTATCGAGCGGAAGCGCGACGTTGCCGGAGGCAAGTATAGCAAGGTACGATATTATCCACGCAGGTGAGGTCTCGCCGATGATACCGATGACACGGTGCGCGTTCTCGCCGTAGGTCGCGCTGAGCGCAAGGGACATACAGCGGACGCTTTCGAGAAGCTCGCCGTAGGTCAGCTCGTTTTGCTCGCCGTGCTCCTTCCAAACGAAAACGGTACGCTCGGAATGCTCCTTAAGTGCATCCAGATATTCGGGGATGGATCTGACCTCCCGATACTCATGCACGCGCCTCTTTTTGTTTCTGACTTTATACGTCTTTTTCATATGATCATATCTCTCCGATTTTTTGATATTTTGAGGTAGAGCTCTGTGGTAGTTTGATGCTTGGTATTTGGTATGTGGCATACGGCATATGCCGTGCGGTGTGAATGCCACTTTTAATTTGTCTTTCTCTATAGTAGTATTATACAGAAAAATTTCTTCCTTGACAAGTATATCTCCGAATTTTAATTGTAAATAAATATTTACTATCAGGGCGGCTGAGCCGCCGAGCATGAATCGGCGGTCGGCTGAGCCGACAAGCGGTCATCGGCGTTCGTGCAGTTTTGATTGAAAGACATCCCACGACAATGTTATTAGTGCAGGATCGGTCGCCCTCCGGGAGGGAGGTGGATCGCGTTAGCGGTGGAAGGAGAGTGCGTGACTTGAAGTTTAGGTCTGCTTTATTTTTCCGTGACAGCCGACCGTCCCCAACATTTTTATGAATTATCACCAAAGCCATTGACGATTCGGGCAAAATATGCTATACTGTCGTTAAGCTACACTTGCAACGGTATCTAACCTATACTTTTGTTGCCACCCCCTCCGCTTCGCCATAAGTACAAAAAGACACCCCTCTCGGAGTGTCTCGTTGTGTTTTATTTTACAGAAACGGTGTAATACGCAAAATATATACCGCCACCGCACGGCAGTATACAGCGCGACATAAAATGTATAGTAAAGTCACCGTAAATATCACTATCCTACAAAGGAGTTTATCATGAAAAAAACGCTTACCGTCCTTCTCGCACTGCTGATGCTCGCGCCGTCGCTTGCAGCCTGCTCCGACACAACGTCCGGCGAAGAAACGACACCTGCCCCCGCCACCGGCAGTGAGGAGACCACCGTTGAGGAGACCGAGGCTCCCGACCCGTTCGCCGGTACTGACTACGAGGGGCGCGAATTCCGCGTATACACCTCCGTTGATACCACGGACGCGACCAACGCAGACCGCTTCATTCGCGGTACGGAGGAAACGAACGGTGAGATCGTCAACGATGCGGTCTACGCAAGAAACCTGTTCGTATCCGAGCTTCTCGGCATAACTCTCAAGTTCACCGAGGCTAACTTCAACTACAGCTCCGCAGAGGCGGCAATAAAGAACCTCGTTCTTGCCGGTGCTGACGAATACGACGTTATCACGCAGGACCTCATGTCTCTGTCGGGTCTTGCCGCCGACAACTACCTCCGCAACGTCTACAACACCACCATCATGGACTACGACCAGTCCTACTGGTACGGCGAAGCTATGCGCGACCTCCAGTTCATCGAGGGCGGTATGTATATGCTCCTCGGCGACTACTTCACGGACTGTCTCGCCTCCGCGCACACTCTCTACACGAACGAGTCCATACTTGAGGACAACTTCGGCTCGACCGAATACATCAACGACATGGTATTCGCCGGAAGCTGGACTATCGACAACATGGTAGCCGTAGCCGAATCTGTCGCACGTGACACGAACGGTGACGGCAAGATGGCAGAGGGCGACCTTTTCGGCTTCACGTGTATCGGCGTATGGGGTTCGGCTATACCCGCGCTCGTCGGCTGTGACGTAAAGTATGTCGATCGCACGGACGACGGCATAGCCTACTGCTACAACACGGAGCGTTCCGTGAAGATACTCGAGCAGCTGAACAAGATGTACTACAACAGCGGCACTCTGACGAGCATCTCCGACTACACGGCGGCAGGACTTCGCAACGTATTTGCGAACGGTCAGACGGTCATCATGGGCTACAACCGACTTGGCGACCTTGAGAACCTCCGTGACATCGAGTTCAGCATGGGTATAATCCCCTATCCGAAGCTTGACGAGACCCAGTCCGACTATGTAACGTCCCTGCACGACACGACCGAGGCAGGAGCTATAATGTCCACGCTTCCTGCGACGAGTGATGAATTTGTACACACGTGTCTCGAGGTACTCGGACGTGAGACGAGCAAGCAGGTCATTCCGCAGTGGTACGAGAACGCTCTGAAGGTCAAGTACGTTGACGGACAGGACGATGCGAAGATGATCGACCTCATCCACGACTCGATCACCTCTCCGTTTGCCGTTGCATACAACGACACGCTCGGCAACTATATGCTCGGCGGTGCGTTCCTGACACCTCTCGGTGCTAAGCAGGTCGATTTTGCCTCCAACTACAAGAAGGTCGAGAAGCCTGCGAACAAGATACTCGACAAGGTCTACAATGCCTTCGCCGACTGTCTCCTCAGCGGCAACTAAGTCGGCTGAGGCAGCCTGAGGCTGCGCGCATGAATCGGATCGGCTGAGGCAGCCTGAGGCTGCGCGCATGAATCGGCGGTCGGCTGAGCCGACAGGCATGAATCGGGTCGGCTGAGCCGACAGGCATGAATCGGCGTTCGTGAAGCTTGGGTTGAAAGACATCCCACGACAATGTTATTTGTACAGGATCGGTCTATAGACTTTTGGTAAAGTCTAAGCTTTACGTAATTTTATAGAAAAGAAAACGACCATCGGGTCGTTTTCTTGATTTAATGCCCCTACGCGGAGCGGCGATAACCTCGATTTAGTCAGCTCCATACGTTTTAGCGGTCGTCACTTGTGGCGACGTATGGACGGAGAGAATACCAAAGGTTGCGTAATTTTGTTTGAATTCTTTACTATTCGGCTACACATGGATGAGGCTCCCTCCGGGAGGGAGCTGTCGCGGTCGTCACTTGTGGCGACGACGGCGACTGAAGGAGAATGCAGAAATCGGCGTTAGTTCAGCTGAAATTGAAAGATAACCCACGACGATTTTATGTGTGCAGTTCTCTTGTAAAGAATTCTCCTTCCACCGCTAACGCGGTC
>CAYSKU010000084.1:0-10335 GCA_964431775.1 uncultured Ruminococcus sp.
AAGAAGAGCTATCTCGAGCTTCACCCGACAGGTCCGAAGCACGACTACGACTACCATACCGAGGCTATGGACAGAGCTATGGAGGGCGGCATCGATGACGTCGGTCTCGGCGTTCTCTTCGGTCTCGAGCTGTACAAGTACGAATTCGCCGGTCTGCTCATGCACGCCGAGCATCTCGAGGCTGTACACGGTGTCGGACCGCACACGATAAGTGTTCCGCGACTCAAGCGTGCCGACGACATCGACCCCGACACATTCGACAACGGTATATCCGATGACCTTTTCGAGAAGATAATCGCCTGCATCCGTATCGCAGTTCCCTACACCGGCATGATAATCTCCACACGTGAGAGTCAGGAGGTACGCCGCCGCGCACTCGAGATAGGTATCTCCCAGATAAGCGGCGCGTCACGCACCTCGGTCGGCGGCTACACGGAGGAGGAGCGTCCGCACGACAGTGAGCAGTTCGACGTATCCGACCAGCGCACCCTTGACGAGGTCGTGAACTGGATGATAAAGCTCGGCTACATCCCCTCGTTCTGCACCGCCTGCTACCGTGAGGGGCGCACGGGAGACCGCTTCATGTCACTCTGCAAGACAGGTCAGATACAGAACTGCTGTCACCCGAACGCGCTCATGACACTCACCGAGTACCTCGTTGACTACGCAAGCGAGGACACAAAAAGGTCGGGCTTCGAGCTCATCGAAAAGGAGCTGTCGAACATTCCGCGTGAAAAGGTACGCGACATCGCCGCACGAAACATCGAGGATATCAAGGCTTCGAACCGCCGCGACTTCCGCTTCTGATACAGCTCGTATTTTTGTGAAAAAAGATCTACCGAAAGAGAAAAGATATATATGTCACTTAACGAACAGGTATCCGCAGAACGGCTGCACATCGGCTTCTTCGGTCTGCGAAATGCCGGAAAATCAAGCGTTGTGAACGCGGTAACGGGTCAGTCGCTCTCCCTCGTCTCGGACGTTCTCGGGACTACGACCGACCCTGTACAAAAGTCGATGGAGCTTCTTCCGCTCGGGCCGGTCGTAATTATCGACACCCCCGGCATAGACGATGAGGGAGAGCTCGGTTCTATGCGTGTAAAGCGCGCCATGCAGACGCTCAACAGGACAGATCTTGCCGTCCTTGTGACAGATGCGCGGACTGATCTCACCGAAGCGGAGCGCGGACTCATCTCGTCATTTGAAGAAAAGAATATACCGTATCTTATTGCCAAAAACAAGCTCGACCTGCTCGAAAGCACACCCGAAGGCTCGTCAAACGAGCTATACGTCAGTGCGAAGGACGGAACGAACATAGCGGAGCTGCGTGAGCGGCTGGGTCAGCTCGTGAAGACGGACAAGGAGAGTCGGCACATCGTCTCCGACCTGCTCTGTGCAGGGGACATAGTGGTGTTAGTCACGCCGATAGACGGCTCTGCACCGAAGGGGCGGCTCATCCTGCCGCAGCAGCAGACCATACGAGACATACTTGATGCCGGAGCGGTCGCGGTCGTGACGAGGGACACGGAGCTTTCGGGAACGCTCGACGCGCTCGGCGACCGTGTACGTCTCGTCATAACGGACTCACAGGCATTTGGCAAAGTAAGTCGCGAAGTACCGCGAGAGCTGCCGCTGACCTCGTTCTCCATCCTCATGGCGCGATACAAGGGCGACCTTGCGGAGGCGGTACGCGGTGCAAAAAAGCTCGACACGCTTGAGGACGGAGACGTGGTGCTGATATCGGAGGGATGTACGCACCATCGTCAATGCGAGGACATCGGGACGGTCAAGCTTCCTGCGTGGATACGGAAGCACACGGGGCGTGAGCTGTCGTTCGAGTTCACCTCGGGCGGCGAATTCCCCGAGGATCTATCGCGCTATTCACTTGTAGTACACTGTGGTGGCTGTATGCTGACGGAGCGCGAGATGCGTTCGAGGATACGTCACAGTCGGGACTGTGGCGTACCGATAACGAACTACGGCATCGCGATCGCGCACATGAACGGCATCCTCTCCCGCTCGATCGAGCCTGTCTGGTCGCCTGAGGCGACAGGCAGTCATCGGCGCACTTTCAGTTTAGATCGCACGATATCACACGAGGGTGGAGTTTGTGCAAACTTGGTCGGTTGAGCCGACAGGCACGAATCGGCGTTCGTGAAGTTTGGATCGCACGATATCACACGACAATGTTATTAGGGCAGACTTATCTGCTGAAATTTTGTCTGTGCAGACCGCACGGTTTCGACTGACGGCTCGTTTGGTGCTAAACGCACATTTTGTTAAAAGGTTGGGAACGCACGGCGTTACCAACCTTTTTATAAATAAGCGGTCTGCACAAAAATATCACAGCTCGCTTGTGAAATATGTGGAAAACGAGAATGTACGCTTGACAAATTAAGAGATCGTGTGGTATAATATAGCCACGGGGGTAATAAACGGTCGCTCGTTTTTCGAGCCAGTACCGCAGAGGATGTATCTTCGTATTACAAAATTTTATGCAACACCTACAGGAGCGTATCCATGAAGTTTTCCGTGAAAAATTTCTCACTGCCACGCTCCGTGAAGTATCTCTTGTTCATCGTAGCCTTCTTTCTCGTGGCGTTCACCTATTCCTTTTGTGGTTCGAAAATAAATTCGCAAAACGACAAATACAAAAAAACAGCCGAAGCCTACGGTCTGTCCTCGCTGTACGCAGAGCCGAAAACGCTCATGACGATCGGAGTTTGGCAGAGAAATACAAAAAACTATATCGACTATCCCGATATAGCCTCATATAATAGATTTTTTTACGATGTCGTTCCGCTCGAGCTTAAAGAGGGCGCATCCGTAGATATCTCCGCAGAACCGAGTATACTCCCGGTTGACCCGGTCATCGAAGTGTCGTTCGATGGTTATATGCGGGGCTTTTTTAATATTGCGGCAAGAAATATGGTGTCCTTCACCAGAGAGACGGATACGACCCCTGCGTTTCGCGGCGCAGGAAGCGAGAGCGTAAGAATGAACGATGATGCGACCTTCGAGGGAGATCGAAAAATGACGCTTCGGTTCGACAACTGGTGCTCTACGGTAATGAAAGACCTCTCCTATGACCCCCGATACGATGGTGATAATGTTTGGGGAGTGAAGCTATCGACAGCCGAACACGGCTCGAATTTCAGCTTCAAGGAGCATTACTACCTCGAACGCTTTCACGAAGCATACCCCGATACGCCGTTCTCGGAGGAGGACTATCGCGCTCTTCGAAGCTATAAACGTGTCGTAATGACGAATTACGTAACGATATACGCTATGCACCCACTAAAGCAGGATACACCGGTCGCAACGGCTGTCCTCGAGATAACGCTGTTCTCGGGCTGGTTCGGGATGGAGCTGACCCCAAAGCAGCTCAACTTCGTCCTATCAAAATGCGATCCCGACTGTAGCTCCGGCAGGATCACCGTGGTATCCTACGAGCAATCAGACACCTATGCCATGCAATGACACACAAGGAGGTCATATGAAAAGGCTGATATCACTGCTTTCGCTCGTTGCAGTACTCCTTCTCTCCTGCACAAAAGGCTCGGAGGGAGCTGCGACAACGACAGACCCAACAAATACCGACACACAGACCGCCTATTCGGTCGAGACCGCGCAGATGCTGACCAACATTTTTTCGGAGGAGCTTCTGACTCCTCCCACAGGAGTAGAGCTGCACACAGGTATCGCGCCCTGCTATTCTGCGGAGAGCGACACGGTCTCCATGCTCGGCATGACGGACGACGGCGCGGTCATCGTTTCGTATGACATTAACGGACAGCTCGCCGACACACGCTCTCTCGTGCGCGGAAGTGACCCGATCGCCGACACAGGTGTGCTTACCTCCGAGGCACTGTACGTGATGTGTGTCTCCTACGATACCGCCACCGGACAGACCAAAAATTACATTATGCGGTATTCGTTCGAGGACGACAGCCGTACCTATTCCGACCCCTTTGATACGCTTTTCACCTCCGGCAATATGTTCTACAATGTAAGTATGGCAGTAGACGAGGAAGGCTACGTCTATATCCTGTTCGACTCCGAGGTCGTGGTGCTTGACGAGTCGCTCGTGTACTCGTTCACCGTCAAGCCGGACATATATTCTGCAAGGCTCGTATCTCTCGGCGACAGTGTCATAGTGACCTCCTCGTTCTCGGGAAGTGCGGCGATAGACCGTGCGACACGCTCCGTCACCGACCTCTCCGATATGCCGACCGACCGTGACATAACACAATACGTTCGCGGAGCTGACGGTGTCCTGTACTACAAGACTTCCGGCGGCTTCTACAGCTATGACGCAGGGACCGAGGAGTCCGTGAAGGTCATCGACTGGCTGAACTCCTCGCTCTATCCGCAGAACCTGACGGTCACGAACGTCATAGATCCGGAGAAGGTCGTGATGTACGCCTCCGACAAGTCCTCGTTTGCCATATATACCCATTCGCCCGACATAGATCTATCGAACGTCACGGTGCTTGAGGTAGCCTACGAGACGAAATACACATCTGTAGACGAGCAGATAATACGCTTCAACCGTGAGAACCCCGACGTTCGTATCGTCGTGCGCGACTATTCCGTCTACGACAGCACGACGAAGCTGACGAACGACATACTGACGGGGCTATACGTTCCCGACGTGATCGTCGGAAGCACGTTCTACGAAAGTATATTCACCGTTCTGCGTGAGAACGGACTGTACACCGACCTTTATACGCTCATGGAGAACGACCCCGACATAAGTGCAGACGACCTGCTCGACAGTGTTCGGCGAATGTGTGAGGCACGAGACGGGACACTCGCCATGCTGACACCGAGCTTTACGGTTATGAACACCCTTATCGCGCCGACCTCGACAGTCGGAGAGCAGACGTGCTGGAGCATAACGGAGATGCTTGACGTTATCGAGGGACTTCCCGAGGGGGTATCGGTGATGTCGGGGCTTACGCAGAGCAACGCGCCGTATTCCCTTTTCGGCAATATCGGGTACGGAATGTTCGTTGATACGGAGAACGGGAGCTGTGATTTCGAGGGTGAGGACTTCATGCGCTATCTGCGTTTCCTCTCGACCCTCCCGACCGAGACTGAGCGGCTGAGCTTTGCCGAGCTGAGTGAGCGGTATCACGAGGGTAGATTTGCCGTGAAGTCGCACATTAGCTACGGAGACTGTGTCGCAACGTGGATGAATATGTACGCGGCATTCGGGACGACAGACGTAGTTCCGATAGGCTATGCGACGACCGACCCCGAGGTAAGCAACGCGGTGATCGGATTTGAGCCGTACATGGTGACCTCCGCGTGTGAGCATCCGGAGGAGGCGTGGCGGTTCATAAAGTCTGCGATACTCTCCTACGGTGAGGGTTCGAAGGCAGAGACCACCGTTCCGGTACTGCGGTCACAGCTTGAGAGAGAGCTATCGAAAAGCTATGGCACGTATTACGAGATATACACAGACGGAACGGTGCGGTCGTTCCCGACAAACGTAGGCTACGACCCCGAGGGGAAGCTGCAAAAGCCCGGCTTCCGTATGCTGTTTGACGAAGCGGAGGCAGGACACGCGCTCGAGTGGTACGACAAGCATATAGGTATCTACACCTACAGTGCATTTCCGTTAGAGATCACGGAGATCATCAACGAAGAGATAACGGCATATCTCGGAGGCGTCCGCAGTGAAGCCGAGTGCGGCAAGATAATACAGTCTCGCGTCTCTATCCGCCTCGCCGAAGTCGGCTGACGCCGACCTACAGACAGATCTGCACACATGATATTGTCGTGAGATGTCTTTCGACCTCAACTCCACGAACGTCGATGACTGCCTGTCGGCTCAGCCGACCCGATTCATGCCTGTCGGCTCAGCCGACCCGATGACCGCCTGTCACCTCAGGTGACGTCCCATTTCGTAGGCTTCGTGCATGGCAGGGGTGGAGATGACCTCACCCTTCTCGTATGTACCCATGCCGAGAATGACCCCCATCTCCCGTGCGCCCTCTATGCAATCCGCGTAGCCGCGGAAGCAGGCAAGTGTCGTCTCTGCCGACCCGACCTCCGTATCGGCGGCGGTCACAATGTAGTATAGCTCCTTGTCCTTTACCTCGAGCCAACGTGCGACCGTGCGGTCGATCACCGCCTTGAGCTGCGCGTCTATCGAGTAAAAATATACCGGACTTGCAAGCACGAGTACGTCCGCATCTATCATCTTCTGCAATAGCTCTCCCATGTCGTCCTTGATACTGCATACCCCTCCGTTACGACAGGTGTAGCACGCCTTGCAGTAGCCGATGTTCAGCTCCGACACACGTACCTTTTCGACCTCGTTTCCGCTCTCACGTGCGCCTCTTGCAAATTCATCACACAAAAGGTCGGAATTTCCTCCCCTGCGCGGACTTCCCGATAAAATAAGTACCTTTTTCACTTTAGCTATACCTCCACTTACCAATTCTTCTTTTCCTTGCTGCTGTCGTGCTGTACCTTTCGCATCTCGACCATCTTCGCAAACCACTCGACCATCCCCGGGTCTTGGTGCGAGAAGAACGAGCTTTGCTTTTTGTCGAGCGTAGCTATGACGTTCATGTCCTCCTCGGACAGCTCAAAATCGAACACGTTGAAGTTCTCGATCATGCGCTCTACGTGCGTGGACTTCGGAATGACTACTATGCCGCGCTGGATGTGCCAACGAAGTATGACCTGCGCGGCGGTCTTTGCGTGCTTTTCGGCGATAGTCTCGAGCTCGGGCAGTGTGAACATACCTCCGCGACCCTCGCCAAACGGAGCCCATGCCTCGAGCTGTACACCGTACTTCTCGTTCCAAAGCTTCGCCTCTACCTGCTGGTCGTGCGGATGCAGCTCTATCTGGTTGACCATCGGGCGAATGCGGCTGAACGAAGCGATATCGACCATGCGGTCGGGGTAGAAGTTCGATATGCCGATAGCGCGAAGACGACCCTCATCGTACAGCTCCTCGAGAGCGCGGTACGCACCGTAAACGTCACTGAAGGGCTGATGGAGCAGACAGAGGTCGAGATAGTCGGTCTGTAGCTTTCTCATCGATTCGAGGACGGATGCTTTTGTCTCCTCGTAGCCGTAATGCTCGACCCAGACCTTTGTGGTGAGAAATATCTCGTCACGGGGTATTCCGCTTTTTGCGACGGCGCACCCGACCTCCTCCTCGTTGAAGTAGCTCTGTGCGGTGTCGAGCAGGCGATAGCCGACCCTCAGCGCGTCGGAGACACAGCGTTCGCACTCGTCCTTTGTGACCTGATAAACTCCGTAGCCGAGCTGAGGCATACGGACGCCGTTGCTTAACGTAACGTAATTCATTGCTTTCCTCCATATTTCGTATTGACTTGACCCGATACTTTGTCGATAGTGTATCGGACTACGTAAAGATTATACAGCTTAAAGTCAACTTTAAGTCAACCCTCTTCACAAAAAGTTTACAAATCGGCGGTCGGCTGAGCCGACTTTGCAGCCGACCTGCACCAATAAAATTGTCGTGGGATATCTCTCAATTTCAGCTTCACGACCGCCGATGACCGCCAGCAGCCTCAGGCTGCCGCCGATTCATGCCTGTCGGCTCAGCCGACCCTATTGCGTTACATGGGCGTTTGTGATACAATAGAGACAGGATGGCGGAGGAAACTCCGCGAAAACGTATCGTAAGGAGTATCACCACTATGTTTGATAAGCTGAGACAAGCCGTGCAGTCTCGCCCGAACGGCGACTACGTCGTTCCGGAGCTTCTTTCCTACCGCGGCTTCCGTAAAAACTTCGGCAGCTCACCGGCTGATGCCAAAGCCGCCGCTCTCGCCTACCTCCTCGAAAATTATCCGGCAACTGTCTACGAGCATGACCTCGTCGCAGGCTCAAAGCGCGGCTGCTTCTCCTCCGAATACGACCGCCTCGAGGTCGTCCGCGCTCATGACATCGTCTCCTCCTACGGCAGACGTAATTTTACTACAAATGCCGACCATTTCGCACCCGGCTACGAGCGTTTTCTCGCCGACGGTATCGCCAAGACCTCCGAGCGTATCGACCGCTCCGCGCTTACCCACGCAAACGAACCCGAACGTCTCGCCTACCTCGAGACCCAAAGGCTCGTGCTTTCGGCATTCTCCGTCTTCGTTCGTCATCACGCCGATGCCGCACGTGCCGCCGCACTCGAGACCTCTGACGAGGAATGTAAGAGTCGGCTCTCCTCCCTCGCCGCAGACCTCGACCTCATCTCGACCGAAGCACCCGTGACCCTCCGTCAGGCTCTGAACCTTACGTGGCTCGTGCATCTCGCGTTTCTCCTCATGGGCAAGTACGCAATGGCTCTCGGACGTATGGATCAGTACCTCTATCCCTATTACCTGCACGACAAAAACGCCGGAATACTCACCGACCGTGAAGCGGAGCTTCTTTTTGCTTCGACTTTTATAAAAATAGGTGAAGCACGCTGGCTCGGCGGCGACGATGTCGTCAATATCGCGATCGGCGGCGTGAAGCCGGACGGAAGTGAAGCGATAAACGAGCTGAGCTACATCATCCTTCACGCGGTGCGCGACTGCAATATCCCGGGTCCCAACCTGTCCGCTCGTCTCCATGAGGGTATGCCCGACCGATTCCTCGATGAGTGCTTGCAGGTCATCGGAACAGGTCTCGGCTATCCCGCACTCATGAATGACGGCGTGAACATCCCTGCACTCCTCCGTCACGGCTACACACTCGAGGATGCGCGAAACTACTGCTTTGTCGGGTGTATCGAGAACTTTATCCCGGGCAAACAGCCGGCGTGGTCTGACGGTCGCTTCAACGTCCCCGAATATCTCGAAGCGGTCTTCTTCCATGGCAAGTCTACAATAGACGAGCATTATTTCGGCGTTGACACGGGAGACGTGTCCGAGCTTCACACGATGGACGAGTTCATGCGCGCCTTTGAGGAGCAGCTGGCGTTCGCGGCGGCTGAATACGTCACCGTTTTTGCGAACGACAACGACCGCTACAACCGAAAAAATTACACCGACCCGTTCATGTCCCTGTTCTGTGACGACTGTATAGCACGAGGAATGGACATAAACGACGGCGGTGCTGTGTATCCGTCGGCGCACGGTGCAGGCTGTATGGGTATCGGCACGGTCGCGGACTCCCTTGCGGCTATAGAAAAGTGCGTGTTCACCGACCGACTTTTCACCCTTGCGGAGCTGCGTGATGCGATGGCGGCTGACTTTGCGGGCTACGAGACCCTCCGCGCCCGTCTTCTGAGTGCGCCGAAGTACGGCAACGACGACGATCTTGTGGATAAGTACGCGGTATGGTACGTCCGATATCTCGACGAGCTCTTTTCGAAGTACCGCACGCCGGACGGAGGACCGTACTACACTGCCATAGCGAGCAACGTTGCAAGCGTATCGGCAGGACGGATAGTCGGTGCGACACCGGACGGTCGTCACGCCGGAACACCTCTTTCCGATGCCGCCTCCCCGACCTACGGCATGGACAAGAGCGGCACGACTGCGGTATTTCTATCGTTGTCAAAGCCGAACTACAGTCTTGTATCCTGCGGAACGGTACTCAATCAGAAATACACGTCCGATATGCTGAAGAAGCCGGAGAACCGTGCGGCACTCATGGCGGCACTTAAGGTATACTTTGCGCGAGGCGGTCAGGAGGTGCAGATAAACTGTGTTTCGAGGGAAACGCTACGTGATGCGATGGAGCATCCCGAGAGCTACGGTGGACTTATCGTTCGTGTGTCCGGCTTTTCGGCATACTACACGACCCTCGAGCGTGCTGTTCAGGAGGACATCCTCCGTCGCACCGAACACACAAGCGTCTGATGTCGCCTGAGGCGACGGGCATGAATCGGCTTTTGTGAAGCTTAGTAGGAGAGACATCCCACGACAATATAGAAAAAGCGGAGCTGACTGAATTTGACAGTACCCCCTCACCCTTTACCGTAGGGCGGTGGCTTGCCGCCGCCGAAACGAGCATCGAGAATATAGAAAAAAGTACCAAAATATTGGTACTTTTTTTCATAGGACAAAGCCTAAAATGGAAGTGAGAGTTCAAAAGGCGTTTTAGCGAAGCGTCCGCGAATCGTTCCAAAGACGATGAATCGTTCCAAAAGACGAAAAAAACGCCTCAAAAAGGGGCAAAAAACACGCAAAAAAGCCCGTTTTTTCTTGTAGAACAAGGCGTTTTTGAGATGTAGAACAGCTGTGTATATTGCACCATAAAATAAACAAGAAACTGTAAATGTATTATGATAAGTATACAATTTTGGAACGATTGGGACGATACGATTCATCGTTTTTGAAGTTAGTATATATAAAATAATAA
>CAYSKU010000085.1:0-10293 GCA_964431775.1 uncultured Ruminococcus sp.
ACAATAAGATAGGATTCGTTACAATAAAGCAAGTCCAAACTTAAAGTTACGCATTCTCCTTCAGGCAGACAAGCTGCCAGCTCCCTCCCGGAGGGAGCCTCCTATACGTGTAGCCGGTACGAAAGAATACGACAAAATATAATGTCAGCCGACCCGACCTGCACATATAATATTGTCGTGGGATATCGTGCGACTTAAACTGAACTAACGCCGATGACTGCTTGTCGCCTCAGGCGACCGCCGATGACTGCTCGGCGGCTCAGCTGCCTCGATGACCGCCCGCCGCCTCAGGCGAATGAGAGCTCTTTGTCGTAGAGGAGGGAGCTGATGACGGTCAGAGAGTGCCAGGTGTAGACCGCCCATAGCACGGTTATAGCCGTGTTGATTATCACTATCAAGGTCATATTTACAAATATAAAGTGATACGCACCTGCGAAGATGAAGTTTATCACCGCAAGAATGGCGCAGAGGAGCAGCTTACCACCTGCCGTGTTGTACGTCTCTATGTCGCGGTTGCGCTTGCTGTACATCGCGTTCTCGTGCTGTATGCCGCATATCTCAAGATGCTTCTTTATCGCACGTAGCAGGAGGAACATATACATAAGCACACCTACCGCCGCAAATACCGCCTCCGCACATTCGAACGACGCCATCGTGTAGTACTGCGCCCTCGCTCGGTCTACAAATTCTACCGCATCGACCGTGTATTCCACAAAATAGTTGTACTGCAATACAAGGTTCACGAGCGATAACACACCACGAACTGCCGCAAACGGTATTATGTACCTCGCACCCTCAACGTACCTCTTGAGTATCACCGATGCGGCTATCAGAAACGCCGCCGAGATCACTCCCACCAATATGTTTACATCATCTATGGTCACTACAATTGACGTAAATACCGAGGCAACGAACAACGTCATCGACTGCTTCATCCCTCGCGCTATGAAGAACGTGTCACGCGGAAGAACGTCCACGCGGTACTTGTACTCGAGGTTCTTTATGAACGTCTCGTCACCGCCGACCGCGCCGAAGAAGCGCGAAACGATGCGTATGTACCGTATACCGAGTATGGTCACGGTCACGCCGAGGATGACATACAAGAACGGCTTGTAATTCGAAAAGCGTATCGAGAACGCGGAAACGTCACCGAGGTTGTCGTAGAGCTGTAGCTCGGTCAGCTCCGGTACGAGCGTCGCACAGACACGGAATATGTAGAAATACAGTATCCGATCCTTTGCATAGGTTATCCACTCTACTTTTGTGTCACGAGAGACCTTCTTATACGGCTTTCCCGTTATCCGCTCGATGAGCCTTGAGACGGGCTTCCAGCCTGCGACGATCGCGACAACGGAGCGGCGAAAGACCTTTTTTTCGTACATCGCGGTCGCGCCGTACCAAAGACCGGAGAACGACAGTCCTTCAAACAGCTCGTTTATCGCAGTGACGAACAAGAACGCCTCGAGCAGTGCGAAAACGAAGGTCTGTAGGAGTATATCCGAGCCGGAGGCATACGGCACGGACAGTATCATAAAGCATTTTGCCGCCTCAACGAACGCAAGCTTGATGAACAGGCTTCGCGCCTGCTCTATCTTTCCGATGAAGAACGACAGCTTTGTCAGCCCGATAACGATAAGCAAAAAGCCCAGTGCATCGGGTATCAGATCGACAACGTGGATGACCGGATTAAACAGCAGTATGAATCCGGCGGTGACCAAGCCAAAGCCCATAGTACTCTCCTTTGTGTTCCTGTATTTTTGCCTTAGTTTACTTTTTTTTCTTTTTGCTCCTGCCGTTTCGTTTTCTCTCGACGGCACGGCGTGCGGCTTCCTCGTTCGCAAGTCGAACCGACTCCTCACGATAACGCACACGCTCATCGTCTATCGCGTCCACCTTATCGCTTATCTTATTGATGATGGCGAAGCGCGAACGCTTTTTCACGTTCTCGTCCTCGTCAGCCGGACAGAGGATACCGAAGCAACGGTATATGAGGACGAGGTTCAGGAATATGCAGACGGCATCGTATAGGAAAACGACGGTGCTTATGTACTGTGTCGCCGTGCCGAGGATGGGGCTTGCGAACAGCACGACAAAATAGAGGACGTAGTAGACCATCGTCAAAACGAGGTTTCGCTCTGCGTTCTTCACGAGACGTTCCGCACCTGCCCCCATCGATATGCCGCGCATTCCGAGGAACATCAGCACGTGTGTCACGCACATAGTGACCGCCTTTGCGGCATTGACGGCGGTTGCGACCGCGCCGGTCATGTCGTAGATATCGAACATGAGTGAGGCGGCGTTGACGGCGCACAGGAGGAGGAACGCAAGTCCGCTCCACATGGCGGCGACAAAATATCGGTTATACTCCGACAGCTTCGAGAAGGCGTACAGAGTAACGAACGCTCCGAGGATATCCGCAAAAAAGTAGACCTGCGAGAGCGAAAAGGCAAGCATTATAAAGTATCCGAAAAATAATGTTCCAAATCCCATACCTTTTGTTTTGCGTAAAACGCACGTATTTGAATAGGTGGAGGCTCCTCTGCGTAAGGGGAGCTGTCGCACAAGCGACCGAAGGAGAATGCGGCGGTCTGAGACCGCCATGCGGGGAAAACTTGGTGTAAGTCTTCCCCGCACAGATACAGTCAGTTAGGTCATTTTCCATCTGTAGTGTCGCTTACACCGTTGGTGGGCGCACCACAGCAGTTCTTGTATTTCTTTCCGCTTCCGCAGGGGCAGGGGTCGTTTCTGCCGACCTTCTCTCCCTTGCTTACGGTCGGCTTACGTGCCTCCGTCTTCTGTTCGCCTCCGGCAAAGCCCTCGCTCACCGGCTTCGCTACCTCGACACGCTTTATCTCCGCTCTCGGCTTCGGCATGATGGAGAGGAGCATACGTACCGTGTCGTCACGTATCTCGGTTATCATCTGGTCGAACATATCGGCACTTTCAAGACGGTACTCGGAGATGGGATTTCTCTGTGCATACGCCTGTAGACCTATCATCTCGCGGAGAGAGTCCATAGCCTCAAGGTGATCCATCCACTTCATATCGACCTGCTGGAGAAGCACCACTCGCTCAAGCTCACGCATCTTCTCCTCGCCGAACAGCTCCTTTTCCTTCTTTTCGTAGATGAGCATCGCACGGTCGTGGAGAGTCTTTCTTATCTCCTCACGCTGTGCCGCCGCATCTCCGGAAAGCTCCTTGAAATCGTCGGGAGTACACAGGAGACCAAGGTATCTTGCACGAAGACCGTCAAGCTCCCATGCGGACGTATCCTCCTCGTGGAGGTACGTAGAGACCGCATCGTTTATCGTGGCATCGATCATGCCGAGTATCTTTTCACGCAGGTCTGCGTTGTCAAGCACCTCGGAACGCTGATCGTATATTACAGTGCGCTGCTGATTCATAACGTCATCGTAGGCAAGGACGTTCTTACGACGGTTGAAGTTCTGTCCCTCGAGCTTCTTCTGCGCGGACTCGATAGAGCCGGACAGTATCTTTGCATCTATCGGAGTGTCCTCGTCAAGACCGAGCCGCTCTATAGTTCCGGCAATACGCTCCGAACCGAAGAGACGCATAAGGTCGTCCTCAAACGAGAGGAAGAAGCGTGATTCGCCGGGGTCTCCCTGACGACCCGAACGTCCGCGAAGCTGGTTGTCGATACGGCGCGATTCGTGCCGCTCTGTACCTATGACGAACAGTCCGCCCGCCTCACGTACCTTGTCTGCCTCGGGCTTTATCTCCTCCTGATACTTCGCGAAAAGCTCCTGGAAATGGAGACGTGCTTCCCTGATCTCGTCACTTACGTCAAGGGACGAGCCTGTGGAGGCGGCGATGAGTGCCTCGTCCATGCCCTCCTTACGCATCTGCGCCTTTGCAAGCCATTCGGCATTACCGCCGAGCATGATGTCCGTACCACGTCCTGCCATATTCGTAGAGATAGTGACAGCACCGTACTTACCTGCCTGAGCAACGATGTCGGCTTCCTTTTCGTGATACTTTGCGTTAAGGACGGTGTGGGGTATCCCCGCACCTCTCAGCTTTTTGGAAAGCTCCTCGGACTTTTCTATAGATACCGTACCGACGAGGACGGGCTGTCCCTTATCGTGGCATTCCTTTATCTGACGGATGATGGCAGCCTCCTTGCCGTTTCTGGTGCGATAGACGCTGTCGGGATGGTCAACACGGATCATCGGACGGTTGGTCGGCACCTCGACGACGTCAAGGCTGTAGATCTCACGGAACTCGTTCTCCTCGGAGAGAGCGGTACCCGTCATACCGGAGAGCTTGTCGTACATACGGAAGTAGTTCTGGAACGTGATGGTCGCGATGGTGCGATTCTCGCGCTGTATCTGGACGTGCTCCTTTGCCTCTATCGCCTGATGGAGACCGTCCGAGAAGCGACGACCGGGCATGATACGTCCGGTGAAGGAGTCAACTATCAGCACCTCGTTATCCTTGACGACGTAGTCTATGTCAAGGTGCATCGTTCCGTGAGCCTTGAGTGCCTGATATACGTGGTGGTTTATGTCCGCGTTCTCGGGGTCTGCGAAGTTCTGTATACCGAAATAACGCTCCGCCTTTGCGATACCGGACTTTGTGAGGGTCGCGCTCTTTGCCTTTTCGTCAACGATATAGTCGGCGTTTATGTCGTCGTGGTCTTCCTTTGTGTCAAGCTCCTTGATGACGTACTTGGTGAGCGTTCTCGTGAAGCGGTCAGCCATATCGTAGAGCATATCGACCTCGTCACCCTGACCGGAGATTATGAGAGGCGTTCTTGCTTCATCTATGAGTATAGAGTCCACCTCATCAACGATGGCGAAGCGATGTCCGCGCTGGACACGCTCCTGTCTGTAAAGTACCATATTATCGCGGAGGTAGTCGAAGCCGAACTCGTTGTTCGTGCCGTAGGTGATATCGCAGTTATATGCTTCCTGCTTTTCCTTTTTGTTCTGACCGTGTACCACAAGACCGGTGGTAAGACCGAGGTACTCGTGAATACGTCCCATCTCCTCACAGCCCACACGTGCAAGGTAGTCGTTCACGGTGACGATATGGACACCGCGCCCCTCGAGTGCGTTGAGGTAGGACGGCAGTGTCGCCATGATGGTCTTACCCTCACCCGTCTTCATCTCCGCGACACGTCCCTGATGGAGGAGGATACCGCAAAGCACCTGCACATCGTAGGGTCTCTTACCGAGGATACGGTCGCCTGCCTCACGCACACAGGCGAAGGCATCGGGGAGGATATCGTCGAGCGTTTCGCCGCCAGCGAGTCTCTTTTTGAATATGTCGGTCTGAGAGCGCATATCCGCATCCGACATAGCCTTATATTTATCTGAAAGCGCGTTGACCTGATAAAGGATCGGCTTTATTCTTTTGATCTGACGGTCACTGTACGTACCGAAAACCTTTGTAACTATGCTCATTTTATCTGCGATCGGCTGAACAGCCAAAATAACCTTTCGAGAATTTCATTAAAAGTGCCAATTTCCAATCATTAAGCTATTATATCAGACTATCGAAATGATTTCATCCGTTAAAATGTAAATTTATTTATAACGATGTCTTTTGCAGACCGACAGCCTGAGACCGCAAACATGAATCGGTGTCAGTTCAGCTGAAATTGGGAGATATCCCACGACAATTTTATGTGTACAGATCTATTATAACGCATTCTCCTTCAGTCGCTGCGCGACAGGCATGGATCGGCGTTATTTTAGTCGGATAGGAGAGATGTCCCACGATGGTGTAGTATAACCGAGCCGTCAGCAGACAAGTTTGTACAAATGTCATTGTCGTGGGATATCGTAAAACCCAAGCTTCACGTGCGCCGATGACCGCCCGTCGCCTCAGGCGACCGCTGCCTACATCAGGGGGGCGATGAGCTCGAGTACGCCGCGATAGAGACGACGTATAAGACTACAGCGTTCCTCGGTGACCTGCACGGAACGCGCAAACGTCTCGTCAAAATCGGCACGTATGTCCGCTATGCAGTCGGGCGCGACCATCCAAACTCCGCATTCGAAGTGCAGATACAGACTGCGATAGTCGAGATTCACGCTCCCGACTGCCGCGTATCTGTCATCGCAAAGGAAATTTTTGGCATGAAGAAAACCCGGCGCGAACTCGTATATCTTAACTCCGTTTTCGAGCAGCTTCGGATAGTACGACCGCGTCGTCTCGTAGACGACCTTTTTGTCGGGTATACCCGGGGTCAGTATGCGAACGTCCACTCCGCTCCTTGCCGCACGACAGAGCGACCGCTCCAGTGCCTCGTCTATGATGAGGTACGGCGTCATTATCCATACGTAGTCACGTGCCGTGTCTATCATGTCGATGTATACGTTCTCGCCGAGCGGCTCTCCGTCGAGCGGAGTGTCCGTGTACGGCTGTACGAACCCACCTCCGCTGTACGTTTCGTATTCCTCGGGTGTCGGTCGGTACTCCGCGTAGCACTCGTCCTCACGCCTCGTCTGCATCGTGAGATAGTCCCACATCGTCAGAAACATTACGGTAAAGCTCCACGCGGCTCTTCCCTTTAGCCTGACCGCCGTGTCCTTCCAGTAGCCGAAGCGTTCCTTTACATTTATATATTCGTCCGCAAGGTTTATGCCGCCGGTGAACGCACATACTCCGTCTATCACGCATATCTTTCGGTGGTCTCGGTTGTTCTGGTGCGCCGACAGTATCGGTACGAATTTGTGGAACACACGACACTTTATCCCCTCCGCTTCAAGCCTTCGCGCAAAGTGCTTGTCAAGTGTCGTGATGCAACCCATGTCATCATAGATGATACGAACGTCCACACCCTCGGCGACCTTTCGCAGAAGCACCTCGTGTATGCTGTCCCAGAACCGACCGTAGCCGATTATGAAGTATTCGAGGAAGATGTAGCGTTTCGCGCTCTCAAGCTCACGAAGCAGTGGCTCGAGCAGCTCCTCGCCGGAGGAATAGTAGGTCGTTTCGGTACCGGAATACGGCGGACAGAGCGCGGTCGAGCTTATATACTCAGCCTGTCTCACGGCGTTTGGGTCGGTGACTCTCAGAGCCTCCATAACGTCGTCGTTCCGGTCGGCGGCGGAGGCGGTTATGGTCGTTATCGAGTTCATGCGCTGACGGCTCGACTCGGATATACGGTTTCCGCAGAAGATGAAGTAGACCGAGACCCCGAGGACGGGAAACAGAAGTATGACGACGATCCACGCGAGCTTGTACGACATATTCTGATGCGAATACAGTATCAGCAGTACCGAGCCTATCTCAAGCACCGTCGCAAAGGCGAAGTAGAGCGAAAAATACTCGGAAAACCACAGTATCGCCGAAAATATCATGAAGAACTGCACGAGTATCATAAGTCCGACGATGTAGAGTCGGTTGAAGCGCAGTAATTTTTTGAGCTTCTGTCGCATGGCACACCCTCCGCTTGCGTTATCTACGATACTATTTTACCCTCCGCACACGTGTAAATCAACAAATAAACGTAAATTTTTATGTGGGTGGGGGAGAGGAAGTTTTCCACAAAAATTTTTGCGGTATTTATTGTATCCCTCGGGCAGATATGCTATAATACAGCTATCGTACAACGTACAACAAAAAAATATCTACGGAGGAACATTATGAAGATCCTATTCCAGGGCGACAGCATCACCGATGCCGGACGTAACTACTCAGACCCCCACGACCTCGGCTACGGCTATCCGAGGTACACCGCAGAGCTGATACGCAATCGTCATCCCGAAACGGAGTTCGAGTTCATCGACCTCGGTATAAGCGGAAACCGTGCGGAGAACCTGCGCGATCGTTGGCAGAAGGACTGCATCGAGCAGCAGCCCGACCTCGTCTCGATCCTCATCGGCGTAAACGACACATGGCACCGCGCAGGTGACAGAAACTGGATGCCGCACGAATATTTCGAGGAATGCTACCGCTACTGTCTGACCGAGATACGCGAGAAGACGAACGCGAAGATAATAATTCTCGAGCAGTTCCTGCTTCCCGTTGCCGACAAGGAGTATTTCCGTGTCGATCTCGACCCGAAGATACAGGTGACACGCAAGCTTGCTCGTGAGTTTGCGGATGCGTTCATTCCCCTCGACGGTATCTTTGCTTCACACTGCATAGGTGTCGCGCCGACCGCATGGGCAGCTGACGGAGTACATCCGACCGAAGCCGGCGCACGTCTGATCGCGGATGCCTACGCGGATGCGTTCGACAAGCTCTAAGGTGACGGGCAGCCTGAGGCTGCCCGCATGGATCGGCGGTCGCCTGAGGCGACAGGCGGTCATCGGCGCACGTGAAGCTTAGTAGGAGAGACATCCCACGACAATGTTATTGGTGCAGGTCGGCTGAGCCGACAGGCAGCCTGAGGCTGCTCACCGGAATATCGACCATGTCCTTCGCATATCATTGAGCGTAGACATATGCGCGGAGCAGCACTGCTTCGTTTGTCGTACCTATGATATGCGGAGGATTTTTTTGTGGCAGATATTTCTATCTATAAGGATATCGCGGAGCGGACTCACGGCGACGTTTACATAGGTGTCGTCGGACCTGTCCGAAGCGGAAAAAGTACGTTCATAAAACGGTTCATGGAGTCCCTCGTCATCCCCGGTATCTCGAACGAGGCGGACAGGACACGTTCGCGTGACGAGCTTCCGCAAAGTGCCGGAGGACGTACCGTCATGACGACAGAACCGAAGTTCATCCCCGACGAGGGCGTGTCCGTCAACGTTGACGATGGAGTCTCCATCCGCGTCAAGCTCGTCGATTGCGTGGGCTACATGATACCCGAGGCGCAGGCAGGTGGGGAGAACGGCGCACCGCGTATGGTGCATACACCTTGGCACAGTGAGCCTGTGACGTTCGAGGAGGCGGCAGAGTACGGCACGAGACGTGTCATAGCCGAGCATTCGACTATCGGTATGCTCGTTACCTCGGACGGTACGTTCGGTGACTTCTCACGTGAGAGCTACAGAGCCGCCGAGGAAAGGGTTGCAGGTGAGCTTTGTGAGCTCGGAAAGCCGTTTGCGGTCATCCTAAATTCGGCAGACCCGACAAATGAGTCCTCGATAGCACTTGCACTCGGTCTTGAGGAAAAATACGGCGCACCGGTCGCGCTCGTGAACTGCCTCGAGCTCGATGCAGAGGACATAGGACATATCCTCGAGATGCTGCTCGACGAATTTCCGGCAAAGGAGGCTGACGTCATCCTTCCGGCGTGGACGTCCGTGCTTCCGCACGACCACAGACTGAGACGAGGTATCTACGAGGCGACAGTTGCCGCTTCACGACGGATGAAGCGACTGCGTGACGTTCGCGGTGACTTTTCGGAGGTGCTTCTTTCGGGAATAAAAAAAGCCGTCTCCACGGTCGGGGAGTACGGCGACGAGATCGCGGCGGATATCGAGAGGACAGACGCAGGACGGGGGATCGTGTCACTTCGTGTACGTCTTCCCGACAGGCTGTACTTTGACGTCATCTCGGAGATCACAGGGATCCCGATGAAGAACGAGACCGACCTGCTCGAAGCACTCGAGGGACTGTCTGCGGCAAAGCGTGAGCTTGACAAGTATAGTGACGCACTTGATGAGGTGAACGAAAAGGGATACGGTATCGTTCTGCCGTGCATGGAGGATATGCACCTTGAGGAGCCGGAGCTCGTCCGACAGTCGGGAGGGTACGGTGTACGTCTTCGCGCCTCAGCCTCCTCGATACACATGATACGGACGAATATCGAAACGGAGATAAACCCGATAGTTGGGACGGAGCAGCAGTCGGAGGAGATGGTGAAGTACCTCATGCGCGAGTTTGAGGACGACCCACAGGCTATATGGAAGTCGAATATGTTCGGGCGGTCGCTGTACGAGCTGGTCGGAGACGGTCTTCACACGAAATTGGAGCATATGCCGGAGGATGCACGTCAGAAGTTCGGCGAAACTCTCTCGAAGATAATCAACGAGGGAAGTCAGGGGCTGATCTGCATAATACTGTAGGATCGGCACAGGTTGAAAAGTACGCTGTCGTCCTGTACAAAAAAGCAAAGATCCGGAGGTGTCATTACCGCATCTCCGGATCTTTTTGTTAGTGTCGCACAAGCTCCGTCCTCGTGGGTCATCTTCCGACCTAAGCTTCACCAATAACATTGTCGTGGGATATCCGTTCAACCTAAACTGAAAGTGTGCCGATCCATGCGCGCAGCCTCAGGCTGCCCGATGACTGCCGCGCTCTCCTTCAGTCGTCGTCGCCTCAAGCGGCGACCGCCTACAGCTCCCTCCCGGAGGGAGCCTTAACGTG
>CAYSKU010000086.1:0-4637 GCA_964431775.1 uncultured Ruminococcus sp.
CTTGTACATATTCGGGATCATAAGGAGAAGACCCTGTGAAGCGGTGTAGGTGGTCGTAAGAGCACCTGCTGCGAGAGAACCGTGAACGGTACCTGCGGCACCTGCTTCGGACTGCATTTCGATAACCTTGACAGTATCACCCATGATGTTCTTCAGACCGGTCGCGGACCATGTGTCCGTAACGTCAGCCATAACAGAAGAAGGAGTGATCGGATAGATGCCGGCTACCTCGGTGAACGCATAAGAGGCGTGCGCCGCGGCAGTGTTACCATCCATGGAAAGTTTTTTTCTTGCCATGTTTTCTTATATCCTCCATAATTTTTTTGTAACGGTAAAAATATAACCTAAACCGCAGAAAACCACGGTAAATCATATCTTCGTATATTATAGCGCAAATGTTTGCAAATATCAATATCTATTCTCGAAAAGAAAGTGTTTTTTTTGAAAACTTTCTTGTCGGAAAGGATAGTTTGCAGAAAAGATCCCGGAATTCGGATATTTATTCAGCTCACGTCAAGCTGCGCGATACTGTAACGCTTTGGACATGATCGTTTTTTCTGATGCGTGGATCGTTCTCGGCTATCTCCACACCCATTATCTGGACCAGACGAAGCTCGATGTTTTCTATCCTTTTTTCATCATCGTAGCCCTCGATCAGTATCTCATTTGCGATACGGCTTCCGCTGTTGCAGAAGACACGGATGTTGCGAAGGGCTACGCCGTCTACCTTGCCGTCTGCCGACTGGTCTCCCTTGACCGTATCGAACCAGAAATTGTCGCGAAACACGAAGCAGGCGAGACGTTCACATTTGTTCACGCGAACGTTCTCCCACAAAACGTCCTTGCACTCTACACCGTCGAGCAGGACGATGCTCATGACAGAGCGTTCGGTGAGCTGTTCGTGATACTGCGGATCGTCATAGGAGAAGAGAACGTCTATGTTTCGGAAAGTGATGGAGCGATAATACGCCGCCTTGCTCTCCTCACCGACTACCATAGAGCTGTTGCAGTCGTTCCACAGGATCATGTTTTCGATCTCGATATTCTCACACGCGAGAGAGCGTTCAAAGCCCTTGAGCGATATGCTGTCGTCGCACGAACGTATAAACGAGTCGTGAACATGGATATTACGTCCGTTCGATATGTCGAGACCGTCTGTACAGGCATATGTGGTCGAGAGGATCTTTACATTCGATACCTCAACGTCCTTGCACAGGTATAGGTGAGCATTCCAACCGTTCTTCGCGTGGGTATGTATCATCACATCCTCGATAACGAGACGTTCGCATTGTACCGCATCGAGCGCTATACTCGAGCAATCCTTATCGACCATTATCATACCGCCGCCGAATATCCGTATATTTTCACCTGCGGCACGTATACCTCCGTAGACGACAGCTCCCGGCTCGAGGTAAACGGTCGTATTCGAAGTGATCTCGAGCGCACTGCCGTTTTGACGTACATCGTGAAATCCGGCAGGGAAATACAGGACGTCATCGACCTCGGAGGGTGAGTACGGAGCTATTTTGTCGGCGAACAGATGCAGGACGTTTCCGGCAACATAGCTGTCATCAAAGATCAGCGTGATCTGTACAGGTGTTTTCGAAACGGTAAAGCGTATCCTTCCGTTAGTCACCTGTGGGGTGATACCGAGCATTATCGGAAGTATCTTTACGGAGGTGAACGTGAAGTGCGGCTCGACTACGACCTCGGCAGAGCTGTCCTGCGAAACGAAGAATCGCCCGAAATCCACACAGCCGTTCCAATAGGTCCTGTCCGAATACAGTCCGACCTCGTGACCGCATACGGTCACGCCGAACATATTTCCACGGCACGGTATCTCTGCCGGAATACTCGGGCATATTACGTTTGATGCGTTATCCATCATCCCAGATAATCCGCAACTTCCTTTGCCATGTCCTCGGGCATGACTGTGTCGAACGGTATCTCGTCCTTGTCACAGCCTATAACGAAGTCACGGACGAATTCGACTGTCGGACCGAGTGTTTTTTCAAATAACGGGAACAGGACATCATGTCGATTGTGTATCTCCGCTTCACCGTAACGGAAGAAGTTGAACGAGACTATACCGGCTCCGGCAAAGGAGGTCGAGTCACTTGAAGCCGCGTGACGCCGTACATCGAACGAGTGACGACGTTCTGCCGCAAAGCCGCGCATATATTCACAGACCGACTCTGCGGCGGCAACGGAGACTCCATCGTAGCCGATAGCACAGCCTGTCAGGTCGAAGTTGATCTCAACGCGTGTTTTTTCCATTATCTCGGGATGACGCTTGACGTATTCACGGCTTCCGAGAAGTCCGCGCTCCTCCGCACCGCACCAGATAAATATCATGGTGCGCTTTGGGGGATTCTTTATGAAGTAACGATACAGGTCGAGAAGTGCGGCAACACCTGTAGCATTGTCGAACGCACCTACACCCACATCAACGCTGTCATAGTGTGCAGAGAAGGTGATGTACTCCTCGGGAAGCTCCGTACCGCGTATCTCGGATATGATATTCGATGTTTCAACGGTGATCTCGCGCTGTTTAAGCTCACAGTATACCTCGGATGCACCGTTCTTCACCATCTCGATACCGTCTGCCGTCCGAACGAAGAAGCCGGGGGTAACGCCGCACTCGAGTGTCTTTTTGCCGATCCTGCCCTGTGCGAGATCGGAGCTTGCAGGGTCATCGTAGAACTTACCGTTGACTGTGATAAAGCCCTCGGCAGGAGAGCTCGTTACCGCCTTGTAGGTCTCACGGTCGAGCTTATTTATCATGACTATGCCGCCGTCCACGCCATCGAGGTCGAACTCGGTCGCACGTTCAACGTAACGGAAAGGGAACGTTCCGGAGATCTCTCCAGAGTACGCTACACCTGTTACCTCGTAGTCCTTTTGGTACGGTTCGGTCACACGAAAGACCGCACGGTCTATCTGAAAATACGGGAACGAAAAAGTCTCGAACGTCACCTCACCGCCGAAAGAACGTACCTCGTCCGCGATCATGTTGGCGGCAAGAACGCATTTCTCAGACCCGGCAGGTCTGCAAAAGCTGAGCTTCTTAACAAGCTCCCACTGATATGTACAGGAATCCATAAAAAACCTCACTGATGTCAAATATATAGTGTTTTATGTAATGAAATGTAAGCTTATCTTACGAAGAAGAGATTGTCGTTACCGACAAAGCTCTGCGATGCTATACCGTCCTCGGTGTAGGGAAGTACAGCTGTCGGATATGCGCCGAGCCTTGCAAAATCACCGTCGTTTCTTTGAACGAAGATGTTTCTTCGTATCTCCGGCATCCACGTTTCATCCTCACAGGAGATGTGGAGCAGACAATGTGCGCCGCCGTCAAAGATGTTGTTCTCATAGATCATGTCGTCGGCGGAATTGAAATGATCCCAGCTCTTTATGTGACAGTCGGGATCCTTGTCGGGACGTTGCTTGCCGAAGCCGTAGCCGGAGGAACGCATGATATTGTCACATATGCGGACGTGCGAGATGTGGCGGTCGCAGTCCGAAGACGGCTTTCCGTTGAAGTATTCGATGGAATATATGCAGTTTTCGATCAGATTTCCGCGATACGTTATATCCTTCATTACGATCTCACTGTCACCGCCTGACGAATATTGATGTGTTATACCTGCATCATATACCTGGTCTATGTAGCAGTTCTCGACCGTATAGTCGGTACAGCCTCCGTATATCTCGACCGCGTTTCCGAATCTTGTCGGATGTCCGTCACGATAGAACTGCATAGAACCACCTATCCATTCGAATTCGCACCAATCGACTGTCAGACCGCGTACAGTACCTGCACCGATTCCATGACAGCCGCAGAACTTTATGGAGAGGTTGTTTATACGTACATCGTCCCCACGAACACTTATACAGTTTGTACGGACGTTGAACTCTATAGAGTAGAAGCGTTCTGCCGGATTTCCGTGAGTGGACTTTAGATACAGAGTGCTGTTCTCGTCTGTTCCGCGAATGTTTGCACCGCCGAGATCGTGATAGAACGAAAGGTCACCGTCGAGGTCGCGCCAGGACTTGAACGGCTTTCCGTCTGTACGGTTCACCATCTCCGAAAAATCGACAGTTGCCTTTATGGCATGAGAACGACCGCCGTCGAAGATGAGACAGCCAACGTCATCGTATATCTTTTCGCTGAATCGATAGATATCAGGCTCGTCGGTCGGTATCCACTTTCCGTAATGTGCGCCGTCGTAGGGTGATGAGCAAAGGATAGGCTTTCCACCCGTTGCGTAGGTCGCGTAGGTGACACCTGACTGTGCGGTCAAACGTCCGCGGAAAGTGTGACCGCGATGGAAGAGGACTGCATCTCCGGGCATGAGTGCAGCAATATCCACTTTTGCAAGAGACTGCCAAGGTGTCTCGGGAGAGAGACCGTCGTTGTCATCCGATCCGTACTGAGAAACATAATATATGCTTCCCGTTATCACGAGATTCGTCCATGAATTTTTGATCTCGTTTCGCCGGATCGAGGCGAGACGTTCAATGCGTTCCGACATTTCTGTATGGAGCGGCTGTAGCATAGGTACCTCACATTGTTTCATAAAATGTTGATTATGAGTATAGCAAATTTAATTTTATAGATCAAAGCAGTTATG
>CAYSKU010000086.1:4647-10201 GCA_964431775.1 uncultured Ruminococcus sp.
CCGGATCAGATAAAAATATATAAGATGGCGCAGATGACCGCATCGCGCATTACGGTATTACGTATGGCCGTAAAATACAGCCTTGTGGGAGAGTTTTTGGAAGATCTCCCGCAAAGCTGCACACCGGAACTTTATATCGTTATCTCATTTACTTCGTTTGAGCTGTCGTATAAGCCCTCGTTTGTGAGATATCCTTCTTTTTTCAGCCACTTTTGAAACGCCGTATGAGATATACCGAGACTCTGTGCCGCACTTCTTCCCGATATCTCCTTCCGTTTCCATGCCTCGACTATCTCGATGTAGTTTGCCGGCTTGTCCATCGCACGTCTACCGAAATGGACTCCGCGTGCCTTTGCAGCGGCTATACCCTCCATCTGACGCTGACGGATGAACTCACGCTCTGTCTGTGCCACGTAGGACAGCAGCTGCAAAACTATGTCCGCGATAAGCACACCTGTGAGATCACGACCCTGACGTGTGTCGAGAAGCGGCATATCGAGTACGACGACGTGTGCTTCCTTTTCCTTTGTGATATACCGCCACTGTTCGAGTATCTCATCGTAGTTACGTCCGAGACGGTCTATACTTTTTATGACGAGTATGTCACCCATCTTCAGCTTGCGGACGAGATGAAGATAGTCGGGACGGTCGAAGTTTTTACCCGACTGTTTATCGAAGATCATGTTCTCGTCTGCCACGCCGAACTCGCGCATGGCGATCACCTGTCGTTCTTCGTTTTGATCTCTTGAGGACACGCGAATGTATCCGTATGTAGTTTCTGCCATAATTTTCAACCTCCTTTAATAGCATTATAACTATTTTACAGTTATTTTTTGAAAAAACAGTACAGCACACTTATACTGAACACCGAAGAATGTTTTTATCTCATTCATAACATGTCAAAAAGCTCGTGATATATACTTGTATATCTGAGCCGAATATGCTATAATTCCATTGAAATAACTCTTTTTGGAGGATGATCATGTTGATCGCAAAAGCAAAGGATAAGACATTTTGGGATAAGGTCAGAACGTCGGAGGCGTACGCGCCGTTTCGTGACGAGCTGCTCGAAATGTGGACGGAGTTCGGAGGCAGAGAAGTGCCTGCCTGTCGGTACAGTGAATTCATAATATATGATAAGACCGGCAGTAGAAAGGAGTACGAGAGATCGTACTTCCTCCGCAGACGACAGCTGAACACCTCCGCGCTCCTCTCGCTGATCTACCCCGATGAGGATAAGTACCTCAATTATCTGCTCGACGTTATCTGGGCAGTGCTTGACGAATACGTGTGGGTACTTCCGGCACATATGCCGTCCTTTAAGGAAAACGTTGTCGAGCATATCGACCTGTTCGCTGCCGAGACCGCATTTACTCTTTCCGAGATAGAGTATCTTCTTGGAGACCGTCTGCCCGAGCTGATACACAGTCGTATACGTGCCGAGGTGGATCGGCGCGTGATACAGGCGTACCGAAGAAACACATATTGGTGGGACACCTCAACGAACAACTGGGCGGCTGTCTGTCTTTGCGGCGTTATCGGAGCTGTTCTGTATCAGAAGCCCGAGCTTCTTGACGAGCTGCTTCCGAGGATACGCAGTACAGTGTCATACTTTCTTTCCGGCTTTCCGGACGATGGGATATGTCTCGAGGGCTTTGGATACTGGCATTACGGCTTCGGACTTTACACCTGCCTCGCAGACCTGCTGTACGACTATTCAAACGGCAGTATCGACCTGTTCGACTATCCGAAGATACGTAAGATCGCCGGATATGCCGATAAGATGTTCCTTGACAAAAACACGACAGTCAGCTTTTCCGACGGCAGCACGACAGGCAGATACCATATCGGTCTACTGCATTACTTAAAGAAGAAATATCCCGATGACGTTACGATACCGCCGCGTGAGTTCTCGTATTCGAATGACGGCTGCGGACGTTGGTGTATGCACCTTCGCGCTATACTTTGGTTTGACGAAGACCTCGCGTATGAGAAGCCGCGCACATCCCGTACAGACTATCTCGAGGGTGCGGGATGGCTCATAAAGGTCACAAACGGTTATAGCTTTGCCGCAAAGGGCGGCACGAACGATGAGCCGCACAACCATAACGACCTCGGTGCTTTCCTTGTAGTCAAGGATGGAAAACAGCTTCTGACAGACCCGGGTGCCGGAACATACGACCGTGCGTATTTCAGTGCAAGACGCTACGAAGATTTCCGCGCTTCCTCACGCAGTCACTGTGTTCCGATCATAAACGGCATGGAGCAGGCTGCGGGAAAGAGCCACACGGCTACTACGTCCTACGAAAACGGAGTGTTCACGGTGGACTTCGAAAAGGGGTACGATATTCCGCAGCTGATCTCACTAAAGCGTACCTTTAGCTTCACAGACAGCTCAGTACGACTTTGTGACGTATTCGAATATGACGGAACACCGGAATCGTTCGTCGAACGCTTCGTTTCGACCGTGGAGCCGAAATTTACGGGTGACGGTATAGTACTGTCTTCGCTCACACTTCATCCCGAGGATGATGCGGTAGCAGACGTGACGGTCACTGAAACGGAGTACGCCGGTGTAAAGTATTATTGTATAGACTTTAAGCTCATATCGGAGTCACGCTCCTTTGAGCTTGAGATATCGGCAGAATGAGACTGTGGAGGATATGTTATGTCAAATATTTTGTTTATCGGAAACAGCTTTACTTTCGTGAATGACCTTCCGCAGCTACTTAAGACTGTGGCGGCACAGGCGGGCGTTGATATAGAGGTCGGGTCAGTGCTTCGCGGAGGTGCGTATCTTCACGAGTTTGCAGACCCGGATCACGAGCTTGGAAAAAGACTTGCGGAATATTATCCGTCAAAAAAGTGGGACTATATAGTATTGCAGGATCAGAGCTTCAATCCGGCAGGAGATGCAGAGGACTTTTATTCCGCAGTCGATAGGCTGTGCGAGACATTTACAAACGACGAGAAGCTTCTTTTCTACAGTACATGGGCATACCGTGACGGTACGAAAAAGCTGTCTGACACCGGTATGACCTATGCCGAAATGCTGGGAGCACTGTCCTCTGCCTATCGGAGGGCGGCAGATATACACAGTGGACTTCGTGTTCCTGTCGGAGATTCCTTTGCCACGGTGGCGACAGAGCATTCGGACATAGACCTGTACACAGAGGACGACTATCACCCGAGCCTGTGCGGCACTTATCTTGCGGCTTGTCTTTTCTATAAAGCTGTCTCGGGAAGGTCGCCGCTCACACTCATGACTCCCGCGGGGATCGGGGAAGAGCAGGGCAGCGCACTGCGTGATATCGCTTCACGAGTGTAGCGTGATATTTTCAGACCTATATGACATCGGTACATCCATTAGGGTGTACCTTTTGTTTTACGGATACCGTGCCCTCTCGCAATGTGCATAGATTTTTTTCAATGGCTATTGACAGACCTATATCGGTGTGATATAATCTAACTGTATTAATACAAATAGTACAGTTGATGCGCGAAGGAGGAGATAGCTTGAGCCTTATAACTGTCGATCTGAGAGACAGAAAACAGCTTTACGAACAGCTCGTTGACAACATCAAGGCACTGATACTCAGCGGAGAGCTGAGAGCGGACGACAGACTGCCGTCGGTACGAAGCCTTGCTCGTGAGCTTGGTATCAATCCGAATACCATACAAAAGGCGTACTCGGAATTGGAAAGGTGCGGAACTATAATGACCCTGCCGGGTCGCGGAAGCATAGTCGTGGCACAGGCTGACGAATTGAAGCGTGACAGACTTCGTACTCTCACGGAGTCTCTCGTTCAGCTTGCGAACGAAGCAAGGATAGCCGGTATCACGAAAGAGGAGTTTTTGAACGCGGCTGAAAAAGCATATGAGGGAGGGATGTAAAAATGATCGAGATATCCTCTGTAACAAAGAATTTCGGATCTGTCCGCAGTCTGGACAACGTTTCGTTGAAGATAGACAAAGGGTCGATATTCGGCTTGATCGGTTCAAACGGCTCGGGAAAATCTACTCTGCTGCGTATCCTTTGCGGCGTATATCGTCAGGATAAGGGAGAGGTACTCTATGACGGTGTTCCCGTGTACGAGCATACGGACGTGAAGCGCGGAATAGTCTATCTTTCCGATGACCCGTACTTCGGTACAAGCTCGACCATTGCGGATATGAAACGACTGTATAAGAGTGTTTATCCAACGTTCGCCGAAGAAAAATACAGGCGTTATCTTGAGCTTTTCGGACTTGACGAGTACCGTCGGCTGTCTACCTTTTCAAAGGGAATGCAGAAGCAGGTCTCGATACTTCTCGGTCTCTCTGCCGAAGCGGAGTACCTGCTGTGTGACGAAACGCTCGACGGTCTCGACCCCGTGATGCGTCAGACTGTACGTCGTATCATAGCCGGAGAGGTCGCGGAGCGTGATATGTGTGTCATATTTGCTTCGCATAACCTAAAGGAGATCGAGGACATATGTGACCATGTTGCGCTCCTGCACAGAGGAAAACTGTTATTTGAAGCAGGACTCGATGACATAAAGCTCGGGCTTCACAAGATACAGGTGTCGTTTGCACGTGAACGTGCGGAGGCTATGCAGACGGAGCTGTCGAAGCTCGATACGGTCTCGATAGAGCGGCGCGGAAGCCTGTATACGCTCGTTGTGCGCGGACGTGAGGATGAGCTGTCGGAAGCTATAGAAAAGCTTGAACCGGTGTTTGCGGAATTCATACCTCTCACACTGGAGGAGATATTCATTGCGGAAATGGAGGAGAACGGATATGAATTCGACGAAAACATCATCGGCTGACAAGCGATACTCCGCACGACCGTTTTTTACCTATACCTTAAAGAACGACCGACAGCATTTCGCGCTTTACCTTATTATTATGCTTCTTGCGACCGTTCTGCCGTGTATTATGACGATGAACGGATACATTAATGGAAGCACGACTCATTCCATCGAATACATTATAAAGAATACTGTTTGTGAGAGCGGACTTTTGTGTATCCTGTCGAGCCTTGTAATAGCCGTATTTTCCGGAATGAGCGCGGTATCGTACACAAATTCCGCAAAGATGGTCGGGTGCTACCATAGCTTTCCGATACGCAGAGAAGGCCTGTTCCTCGTTGAGACCTCCGTCCATGCGGTATATTACCTTGTGGCTCTTGTGGTGAGCAGCGCGGCAGTGTTCTGTGTTATGAGCTGTTCACTGCCGATGACACTGTCGGCTGACCTTAAATATCTGCAATACGTATTTGCGGCAATGCTTTGTTATATGCTCGTGTATTCTGTCCTTCTGTTTGCCGGCGGCTTGACAGGCACTGCACCGGTACGCATCATTATGGCACTGCTGATACTTTATCTGCCGATCGCCGTGTACGGTCTCCTCGTTGCCGGAGCATATATTGGTATACAGGAGCTTGATACGGAGTATTACCTATCGAATAAGGTACTGCGTGTCGTCTGCTCGACATATCGCTATGCAGAAGCGATCGCCTCTCTTGAGGAACGTTCGTATACGTTCTATACCAACATTTTGTTGTGCATTCCCG
>CAYSKU010000087.1:0-10167 GCA_964431775.1 uncultured Ruminococcus sp.
AAGGAAAAGAAGCTCCGTATCGAGGATGCACTCAACGCAACTCGTGCGGCAGTTGAGGAAGGCATCGTAGCAGGTGGCGGCACAGCATACCTGAACGTTATCGATGAGGTCGCAAAGCTTCTCGACACCGCAGAGGGTGACGAAAAGACCGGTATCCAGATCGTTGTAAAGGCACTTGAAGCACCTGTTCGTCAGATCGCAGAGAACGCCGGCTTCGAAGGCTCTGTAGTAGTTGACAAGATCCGCACCTCCGGCAAGATCGGCTACGGCTTCGACGCATACAACGAGGATTACGTTGACATGATGGAAAAGGGTATCGTTGACCCGAAGAAGGTAACACGTTCCGCACTCCAGAACGCAGCCTCCGTAGCGGCTACCGTACTCACCACCGAGGCACTCGTAGTAAGCCAGCCCGAGAAGGAAGCGGCAGCTCCGCAGGCAGGCATGGGCGGCGGCATGGGCGGTATGTATTGATCCCCCGACTGATAAAAAATATACACCGGCACAAGGGAACGTCCTCCGACGTTCCCTTGTGCTTTTCCATGTTCGGTCTGCACAAAACGACCCGTCGGCATACAGACCTGCACGACCTCCACACTCGTGGGATATCTTTCAATTTCAACTGAAATAACGCCGATGACCGTCCGCGGTCTCAGACCGCCTCAGCCGACCCTGCACAAATAATATTGTCGTGGGATATCTTTCAATTTCAACTTCACGAACGCCGATGCCTGTCTGCGGTCTCAGACCGCCTCAGCCGACCTGTCAGCAGACAGACCTGCACCAATAATATTGTCGTGGGATATCTTTCAACTTCAACTGAAATAACGCCGATGCCTGCCCGGCGGCTCAGCCGCCTTGACTTTTGGATGGGGGAGTGGTAGAATTATCGCGTGAAGCGATGGTGCTTCGCATTGCTGCGGAAAGTATATGCTATGACATTTTTCATCATAAAAAGGAGAAGTACACCATGGAGCGATATATCACCTACGAACAGTTCGGCGCAGTAGGCGACGGCGTTGCCGACGATATGCCGGCGATCGTCCGCGCTCACGATGAGGCTAACCGCCTCGACCTTCCCGTCGTCGCAAAGGAGGGCGCGACCTACCTCGTCTCCCCCAAAAAGGCGACCGCGACCGTCATGACCTCGACCTGCTGGAGCGGCGCGAGCTTCGTGATCGACGACCGCGACTGCGAGGATATCCACGCGCCTGTCTTCAACGTTACCTCGACAAGGCAGCCCGTCCCCCTCTCGATCCCCTCACTGAAGCGCGGTCAGACACGTATCGATAACCCCACAGGTCAAAGGCTCTACGTCATCGTTAAGGATCGCGACCACCTCGACTATATCCGCTTCGGTCTGAATCAGAATAACGGTACGGCTCGTACCGACAACTTCATCGTATGTGAGGACGGTACCCTCTCCTCCGCAGTCTCGTTCGACTTCGACAACATAACGGACGTTATCGCGACCCCGATGGATAGCACACCTCTCACCATAAAGGGCGGCACGTTTACCACTATCGCAAATCAAGCGGAGTCAAGGTATACGTATCACGCAAGAAATATCGTCATACACCGCTCGTGTGTCGAGGTCTCCGATATAACTCACCTCGTCACGGGAGAGCTTGACCACGGCGCACCGTATACCGGCTTTATCAGCATCGTGGGCTGCGCCGAGGTGACGGTACACGACTGCGTATTCACCGGACACTATATCTACAGCACCATAGGTAACGCCGGAAAGCCGGTCATGATGGGGTCGTATGACATAAATTGCAGCTCCGCCTCAAGCGTGACCTTACGAAGCTGCTCACAGACCACCGACATCATGGATAAGCGGTACTGGGGTCTCATCGGCTCGAACTTCTGCCGCGACCTCGTCTTCGAGGACTGCCGCTTCTCACGCTTCGATGCCCATATGGGAGTCTCGAACTGCACACTTCGCCGCTGTACGCTCGGCTGGCAGTGCCTAAACGCCATCGGAAACGGTACGTTCCTCATCGAGGATACCACCGCCTACGGCTATGCGTTCGTAAATCTTCGCGAGGACTTCGGCAGCTCGTGGCGCGGCGATATGATCATCAAGAATTGCACGTGGCATCCGCTCGGCGAGTCGCGCTCGATATTCTCCGCAAGCAATGACGGTCACCATTTCTTCGGCTACGACTGCTATATAACCGAGAACGTGACCATCGACGGCTTCGAGATCGCGGAGGACTCCCCCGACGACCGTCCGCTCTTTATCTTCAACGACTACGCCAAAAGCGCAGCCGACCGCGCCACGCCCTACCCTCCGATACCTCCGCTCTCGGTCAAGGTATCAAACATACGAACGGACCGCCCTATCCTCCTCTGCCAACGCCCCTCCCTCATGCCCACCACCACCTTTAGCATCGGGGCGGCTGAGCCGCCTAACAGTCATCGGCGTTCGTGAAGCTGAGTAGGGGAGATATCCCACGACAATATTATTTGGTACAAACTTGGTCTGCTGATGTGACGATCTTGTCAAACGTTATTAGCCTCCCTCCGGGAGGGAGGGGGACCGCGTTAGCGGTGGAAGGAGAGCGCGGTCGGCGTTCGTGAAGCTGAGTAGGAGAGATATCCCACGACAATATTATTTGGTACAGATTTTGTCTGACAAGATAATCGTGAATCGGCTTACAAGTTTGACAAATTCGTTTGCGTATGCTACAATAGAGGGCGGATTTCTTTTTCCGAAAATAAAGTAAAGAAAGGATATTTCCGAATGAAAAGGATCGTCTCACTGCTGCTTGCACTGTGCGCCGCACTGTGTACGCTCTGCTGCCTCGGCTGTACGAATAACGAAAACGAGACCGAGGAGACCGTTTCATCCGGAGAAGCAGGTGAAACCATAATGGTACAGATCGAAATGGATAACGGCGGTATCATAAAGCTGGAGCTTTATCCGGATGTCGCGCCGATCACGGTCGAAAACTTCGTCAGCCTCGTTAAGGACGGCTTCTATGACGGACTTACCTTCCACCGCGTTATCAAGAATTTTATGATACAGGGTGGAGACCCCACAGGCACCGGTATGGGTGACTCCGACAAGACCATCAAGGGCGAATTCTCCTCGAACGGCGTGGAAAACACGCTCTCCCACACCAGAGGTACTATATCCATGGCACGCAGTCAGAAGAAGGACAGCGCGTCCTCGCAGTTCTTCATCTGCCATGCCGATGCGACCTACCTCGACGGCGACTACGCGGCCTTCGGCAAAGTAGTCGAGGGTATGGACGTTGTTGACGAAATCGCCGGCGTAAAGACAAACTACAACGACAAGCCGCTCACCGCAGTCGTAATGAAGTCTGTGACCCTGATCGATGATTGAGTGAGGTAGCTTCGAACGTTTCTGTTTTCTTAAAGTAAAGGCTATACAGGAGATCGCTCGAATATCGCTACAACAAAAAAACGACCCTTCGGTCGTTTTTTTGTTGTCCGTCTCAGCAGAAGACGGCACAGAAGATGAACAGTATCGCGAGAAATGCAAAGTTCATCATGCTGAACAGCAGGAGATAACGCTTTCCGCTGCCCGGGAAGTGCGACAGGTATTCGCGCAGGGTTATCAGGCTTGCAAGAGACGAGATGATCGTTCCGCAGCCTCCTATATTCACTCCGTAGAGAAGCTCACGGTAATTGTCCGTGAAGCGTGAGAGGAGGACAGCCGAGGGAACGTTACTGATGAACTGGCACGAGAGCGCGGAGAACAGGATAGTCGAGCGTTCGAGAAGTGCTTCGAGAACGGTACGTATTGCCTCCATACGAGAGACGTTTCCCGAGAAGATGAAGAAGCAGACGAACGTTCCGAGAAGTGCGTAGTCAACGTCCGCAAGGGAACGGTGGTCGGCGAACAGGAGAACGGCAGGGATAAGCACAAGTCCGACAGTGTAGGGTATCACGCGGAAGACGACCACTATCGCAAGCGCGAACAGAATGAGATAGAGCGTGAGACGTGCCCTCGGGAGGCTCGAACGTCTGCCGTCATAGACGAGGGGAGACTTCGGAACGACAAAGCAGCAGGCGGTGATCAGTGCGACCGCAAGGAGGAACGGAGGGAGCATTATCCCCATGAACTCCGCAGTCGGTATATTGAAATAGGAATAAAGGTACAGGTTCTGCGGATTGCCGAACGGTGTCAGCATACCTCCGAGGTTTGCGGCTATATTTTGCAGGATGAACACGAACGCCATGTATCTCTGGTTGCTCGTCCGCTCGAGCACGATAAAGCCGAGTGGGAGGAACGTTATGAGTGCCATATCGTTCGCTATGAGCATCGAGCCTATGAACGTTATGTACACCAGCGCAACGACTGCACGACGAAGATCGTTCGTCAGACCTATGATACGCTCGGCGGCGACCCCGAAGAAATCGATACGCCGTAGAGCGCATATTACCGCGAGGGTACAGAAAAGGCAGGTGAGAGTACGAGGGTCTATGTAGGAAAGGTATTCGATGTCCGGCGGCACGATGATCGAGGTGACAGCCGCTGCCGCAAGAGCGATGACGAATACGGTATTGTTGCGGATGAACGCGGCGGTCACATCGGCGATCGAATGAAGTCTGCCGGAGCTATGCGTTAGTTTATTCATGCAAAGGCTCACTTTCCGGTGCGTTCACGTGTATTTTGTTGTTTCACGAACGCACACGGATGCTATTATAGCTCACTTTTACGCTCCTGTCAATAGTCAATTTGTCGGCTGAGCCGACAGGCATGAATCGGCGTTATTTCAGTTGAAATCGCAAGAGATCCCACGACAATATTATTTGTGCAGACTGGTCTGCTGACGAGTCGCCTGAGCCGAGTCGCCTGAGCCGACAGGCATGGATCGGCGTTCGTGAAGTTGAAATTGAAAGGGATCCCACGACAATAACTGTCGGCTGCTCAGCCGATCGACAAGTTCTCGAATATCGGGAATACTATAGTATAGCTGTAGCTGTAGATATACCTTTTATTGGGAGCGATAATATGACGATGATCGAAAGATATGTTTTTTGGAGCGCACTTGCACTTTTTTTGATAAAGTCTCTGCCGGACTACGGCATATGCGGTATGCTCCTTCCGTTCGCGGCGGCATACGTCGCCTCACGTATCCTGCGTCCTGCCGGACTTACACTCAGCCGCCGACTCCACCTTCCCGAGCGTGTCGGCTGTGCGGCGTTCGCTGTACTCGCCTGCACGGCAGGTGCGTACCTGCTCGCACTCCTTACCGGAATACTCGCAGCTCAGCTCCGGGAGGTACTCGAGGCTCTGCCGATGTACGCCGGAAAGATAACGGAGCTTTGCGCCACATTGTTCGAGCTTCTTCCATTTACTACCGATACCGAAGTTCTCCTTTCACTCCTCTCCGATGCCCTGACCGATGCCGCCTCCTCACTCGGTGCAGCTGCCGCCGCGTTCTTCGCAAACGTCATCGGTGCGTTCTCCGGCGGTATATTCTCAACTATCGTCACAGTCTTCGCGCTCATCTACCTTACCGCCGACCCCTCGGGAATAGCGGAGAGTATACGTTGGCTCGTTCCGCACGGCGTGACGGCACGTGTCGAGCCTCTCCTTCAAAGGATCGCGGAGGCGATCTTCCTCTATATAAGGGTCTACCTCGTCATCATCTCGATAACGTTCGCCGAGCTGACCGTAGGTCTGACCGTCCTCGGAGTGAGCTACGCTCCGGCAAAGGCGTTCCTTATCGCACTCATCGATGCCCTGCCGGTGCTTGGGTGCGGCTGTGTCCTCGTTCCGTGGGCGATATGGGAGCTTCTGTACGGCGCACGCGGACGAGGTGTCGCACTTCTCGTCCTCCTTGCACTCGTGTACCTCCTCCGTCAGCTCCTCGACTCACGTCTCATCGGACGAATGACCGGAGTACACCCGTTCGTTGCTCTCGCCTGCCTGTACCTCGGCTGGCATATCGACGGTGTCGTCGGAATGCTCCTCTCCCCCATAGTGCTGTGTGTCGTCTGCTCCCTCAAACGAAGGTCGGCTGAGACGACTCCGCACAAATAATATTGTCGTGGGTCATCTTGCAACTTCGGCTTCACAAACGCCGATGACCGCCTGTCGCCTCAGGCGACCCGATGACTGTCTGCGGCGACACGCCGCCGACAAAAAACGTGAGAGGAGCGGACCTCTCACGTTCTTTCTAATCAAGGGCTATCGTTACGATAAAGCCGTCAACGTTGTTGCCGGATATCTCGTAGCTGCCGTAGCGTTCTCCCTCGGGAATACGTATCTCAGTCTCAGCACCGTCCGAGACAGGCACGAAATACGTGAGCCAGCCGCCCGATACGGATGCCAGCTCCTCGACCGTCACGTCACCGACCTCTCGGTCTGCCGAGATGTGCAAGAGCTTCGTGTCGGCAGTGTAGCCGCGCAGATAGTCAACGTATTCCTCGTAGCAGAAGTCGAGCGTATCGACCGCGTAGGCGTGCGGCAGACCCACATAACGGAAGTGCCACTGCTCGTGACCTATGCCTGTGATGTCTGCCTTTTCCGCAGGATAACGAAGTATGTAGCCGTACTCCGTGCAGTGCTCCCAGACCCATGTCCCGTACTCGTGATCGACGAGCGGTATCGACAGCCCGTCATCCGTGTAGAAGCCGAGGTCACACGCATAGCCCGTGTGATGCTCGGAATGCCCGGGAACGGCAACGTAGGTCTTCGTGTACTCCTCACCGTAGCTCGCCATGTTCGAATCCCATATGCGCTGCTGATCGGCAAGCGTGCGATGTCCGCTGTACAGAAGAAGATCGTCACAGCCCGTGTCGTCAACAAGTCCGACAACGAGCCGCTCGAGTGCCGCGAACGCCTCAGGCTCCATGCCAAGGGTAGTACTCGATACCTTTATCTTACCTGTACGCTCGTTGTAGGCGTTCGTCAGCTCGACCTCGTCGATGCGGTCGTAGGCGTAATTGTAGTTCACGAGAACGAGCGTTCCCTCGTTTATCGAGGAGCTTTGTACCGTGACCGTCCTATATCCGACAGACACGCCGTCTGTCGCACCAACGATCTCCTCGATCACCGAGTCCTCAGCTCCCGTGGCGAAGTCGGACGACACGCCTGCGGAAGCGTTGCTCATCGCCTCACTTATTATGCTCTCGTACTGCGCCTTGCCGTCATCTCCCGATACCACCTCCGGAGTCTTTGAGATGCGGTAGAGCGATACGCCAAGCACGAGCGCGATAACGGCAACGAATATCACCGCACCGACGTTCAGCTTGACACGCCGTCTGCGCTTTCGCGCCATGTACTGTCCGTTTCCCGGTCTCTGACCGTTCTGCACCGGACGTTGACCTCCACCCTGCATCGGACGTTGTCCGTTTTGCATGGGACGTTGTCCGCCTTGCATGGGACGCTGCCCGTTCTGTACGCCCTGCGTTCGACCTGCGGAGACCGGACGAGACTGACCGTTTGCGTTGTTCATGCGCGCACGTGCGGCGGCAAGCCTTCTCCGCTCCTCGTCCGTCATAGGACGACCGCCGGCACCCTGTGCAGCCTGCGTGGGACGCCGCTTTCCCGTTCCTGCGGCATTATTGTATGTCTGAACATTTTGTTCGTTATATGATGTACGACCGTTGTTCGGTGAGCTGTTCAAGATACACACCTTTCCTTTTTTATAGCATTATCCTCTTTATTATAAGCGACACTCACGTCGAAATCAAGTATATAAAAGAAAATGTCACTTCAAAAAGGCGCAAATTTTCGAAAAAAACGTTTCAGAGTCCACCCCGAAACGTTTTCCGCCTTAATCGTATATCTCGCGCCTGTGTCCGACCTCCATAATAACGATCAATACAACATCGTCCTGTATCTCCGCAAGAAGTCTGTAGTCTCCGACACGGTATCGCCATGTACCGGAGAGATCACCCGTCAATGCCTTTCCGTGTATACGTGGGTCTGTACAATTCTCGAGATTCTTTTGTATCCAGTTCATGATGATCTCACGGTGCAGACGGTCTGTCTTTTGAAGCTGTTTGAGACTTTTTTTGGTAAAAAGAACTTTATATCTCTTCTCCACTTTCCAGCATCCTCTTAGCTTCATCAAACGTATATAACGTCCGATCCTCAAGATATTCCTCGTAAGCCTCCGCAAACGCCTTAAGGTCGTATTCGTCCTCCAAGGCTTCGATTATCTTTGAACGCACATAATCAGACAGATTCATGTTGTGTGACCGTGCCGCTTCCTCGGCTAAAAATTTAATATCGTCCGTGACTCTCACAACGATATTGCTGTTCGCTGTACGTGCCATATGTCCTCCTGTAGCTCTGATACTATTTTGCATTACCTTGTAATACATTATACTGTTTCGTGTGTGTTTTGTCAAGCGTTTTTAAGAGCAATACACAACTTTTTTCTCATCACCCTATTGACTTTTCCAAAAAAACGAGTATAATATAATCATCATTTCGTAACGCATATTGCATAACAAAGATTCTGTAATAACGCAGACCGACAGAAGGTGATCTATCGACTGTGAAAAACAAAACGTTGCTCCCGTACATTCACGGCAAGGGCGGCACGACAGAGGAATCGGCGAAACGATATTTGTACAACATAATACAGAAAGGCTATTATCTATGAAAACACTTGAAGCTATACAGACCCTCTCAAAGCTCGGAAGGATATTCAGTAAGATCATCTGCATATGCAGTATCGTTGGCGCGATCGGCTGTGCGGTGGGCATAGTGAGCCTGCCCTTTGCGGATAAAGGACTCTTCAAGCTCGGCGGCGTGTCGATATACGGTCTAATATCAAGCAGAGCCGATATCGCCTTAAATAACCTCTATCCCCTGTTCAGCGGAGCAGCTATTCTCTGCATCGGTCAGGCAGTGACGGCAAGAGTCGCGGAGAGCTACTTCAAAAACGAGCTGACAGCCGGAACACCGTTCACTCTCTCCGGCGCAAAGGAGCTGCTCCGACTCGGTATCGTGACGATATGTGTCCCCCTCGGTTCGATCATACTTTCGCGGATCGTCAGCTCGATCATAGCGGAGCTTCTCGCCTGCGGTGAGCTATTCGACCCCAACGGCTTTGACAGCGTGGCACTTGGAGTTATGTTCATCGTCATGTCACTGCTGTGCAGCTACGGCGCGGAGGAAGCGGAAAAGCACAAAAACGCAAAATAATTCGTCCAATAGGTACATACGAAAAAAAGATAGGGAACGCCGAAGCGTTCCCTATCTTTTATTTCACGTGCGACCTGTGTAAGGCGAAACGTCCGTAAACGATCCATGCACAAATAACATTGTCGTGGGTTATCTTTCAACCAAAACTTCACGAACGCCGACTATGCCTGTCGGCTCAGCCGACCCTGCACAAATAACATTGTCGTGGGAGTTCTTTCAATCTAAACCTCACGAACGCCGATGACTGTTTGCAGCCTCAGGCTGCCGCCGACTATGCCTGTCGGCTCAGCCGACCCGATGACCGCCTGCGGTCTCAGACCGCCGGCTTAGTCGTCGAGGGCGTCTCTTCTCGAGAGGTTGAATCTGCCCTTTTCGTCTGTTCCGAGGAACTTTACACGGATACGGTCGCCAACGTTGCAGACATCCTCTACCTTTTCGGTGCGTCTGCGGTCGAGCTTGGAGATGTGTACCATGCCCTCCTTCTTCGGCGCGAACTCAACGAACGCACCGATCGGGATGATCCTCGTAACAACACCCTCGTAAACAGCACCTACCTCAGGCTCAAAGATGATACCCTCGATAGTAGCCTTTGCGGCTGCAAGACCTGCCTTTTCGATACCTGCGATGAAGATAGAGCCGTCATCCTCGATGTTGATCGTGGTAGCGGTGTCCTCCTGTATCTGCTGGATGACCTTGCCCTGCTTACCGATAACATCACCGATCTTCTCCGGCGGTATCTTCATGGAGAGCATCTTCGGAGCGTACTCGGATACCTCCGGACGAGGTGCCGCGATAGCCTTCAGAATGACCTCGTCGATGATGTAGTCACGTCCCTTGTGCGTTACGGCGAGAGCCTCCTTGATGATCTCGGGGGTAAGTCCGTCGATCTTTAAGTCCATCTGAATGGAGGTGATGCCCTTGTGAGTTCCGGCGACCTTGAAGTCCATGTCGCCGTAGAAGTCCTCGAGACCCTGAATGTCGATCATGGTCATCCAACGGTCTCCCTCGGTGATAAGTCCGCA